>NZ_VKHS01000229.1 GCF_014141525.1 Streptomyces calidiresistens | reverse complement strand
GGGACGGAGGGGGCGGATGGGCACGGATGGTGGGAGCCGCGACCGGAGCACCGGAGTGCCGGAGGGAAGGGGAACGGACATGGGACGGGACCGATCGCCGTGCGCCGGCCGGCGGGGAACGGCGAGGATCCGCGCGGCGGTGCCGGTGGTCGCCCTGGTGGCAACAGCGGTGGGGTGCGGTGGCGGGACACCGTCCGGGGCCGGCCCCGGACAGGCGGAGTTCGACCTGTTGACCCGTTCCGGCTCCCATCCGGTCGAGGCCCGGATGGTGGAGACGGCCGAGAGGGAACTGACCGCCGCCTGCATGGCACGGGCGGGGTTCCCCTACGTGGTGGAGGAACCCCCGCCGGTTCCCGACTCGATCGAGGAGCGGGAGGTGGACCCGGAGAGGCTGCGCGCGATCGGCTACGGGCTCCACGACGGTTTCGACGACGACGGCAGTTCGACGAACGGGCCGGGCGACGGGTCGGGGGGCGAAACGGGGGACACGGCCGGCGGCACGGCCAACGACGCGTACGTCGCCGCCCTTCCGGATGACGAGTCGGCCGCCTACATGACCGCCCTGCGGGGCGACGGCGGCGCCATGCGGGAGATGCGTTTCGACGCCGGGACGGGGGTGACCTTCCCGGAGCGGGGATGCGAGGCGGAAAGTCGCGCCGAGTTGTACGGGACCCTCGACGCCTGGGCCGCGACCACCCACGCGCCGCAATTCATGAATCTGGCGTTGGCGAAAAGCGTGACCCGGGATCCGGAATACCTTCTCCTGATCGACGAGTGGAGCACCTGTATGGCCGGAAAGGGGTTCGAGGTCGAAAGTCCCGACGCGGCGGTGGAAGAACTCACCGCCGCGTACGAGGAGCACGGCGCGACCCCGGGGACAAGGGATCGGGAGATCGCCACGGCCGTGGCCGACGGGGAGTGCGCCCTGGAGATCCGGTTGCCCTCGGCCGTGCTGGAGTTGCGGCACCGGCACGCCGGAGATCTTCCCGAGGAGGATCTCGACGCCCTGAGCCGGTTGACCACCGTGTGGGCCGAGACGGTCGAACGCGCCCGGACCCGGGGCTCCGCGGCCGATTGAGCCCCCAACCGCCCCCGGGCCCGACGCCGGTCGGCGTCGGGCCCGGGGGCACCGCGGGGAACCCGGTCGGCCGGCGGGCCGGAGCCGGTTTCCCGTCCCCCGCCGAGCGACCGGCGGGGGACGGGGAGGTCACCGCAGGGTGAACACCGCCGTGGTGCGCGGCGGGATCTCGAAGTCGCCCCGGTCGGCCGCGAAGCGCGCCGAGCGCACGACCTCGTCGGACCCCTCGGCCTGGACCGGGTGGAGCCGGTAGTCCTTCCCCACCAGTGAGGGGTGGTTCTGGTGCTGCCGGTGCGGGGTGGCGTTGAAGACCACCGCGAGGTCGCCGACCTCCATCACGATCACGCCGGGGATCTCCCGGTCCGTGCCCGAGAGCGGGAAGGAGACCGCCTCCTGCACCTCCTGCGCGGTGCGCAGTCGGAAGGCGTCCTCACCGGAGCGGATCCGCAGCAGGTCGCGGTAGGCGTCGCCCGCCACCCGGATCTCCGCGCAGCCCACCGTGAGGTTCGGGTGGGTCAGCAGCGGTTTCGCGAAGGGCCACTTGGCCTCGTTGTCCCACGCCGGGGGCAGGCCGCGGCCGAAGCCGTTGCCGTCCCGGCAGTCCCAGTGGATGGCGTTGAACCAGTCACCGGAGTTGTAGGAGTTGCGGTCCAGGGACTTCGAGCGCAGCAGGTCGGTGCCCGCCTGACCGAAGGCCGGGCCCTGCGAGAACAGGGCGGTGGACTGGGCGACGACCTGGGCCCGGGCCCGATCGGCCGGGGAGACCCGGTCGGGGAGCTTGTAGGCCAGGGCGTCGAACAGCGTCTCGTTGTCGTGCTTGTCGACGTAGGCGACCGCCTCACCGGGGGCGGCGGCGTACCCGGCGGGTGAGCCGTTGTAGTCCACCTCCGCGCCGGTGACCCGCTCCCCGTCGCTCGCGACGAAGGAGTAGTCGGCGAGGTTGCCGGTCAGACCGACCTTGACGAGGTCCTGGTAGTTCAGCAGGCGCTCGCGCTGTTCGGCCTGCGTGCCGTTGGCCGGGGAGCCGTTGGGGTCGCTGTACAGGCCGGAGGCGAAGCCCTGCACGCCGGGGTCCTCGTCGAAGGGACCGCCGCCGCGCACGGCGTCGCGGGCCCGGTCGGAGAAGGTGGCGATGCCGGTGCCGGCCATGTTGGCCTGGGTGGCCTGCTCGAAGCGGGCGTTGTCGGCGACCTCGCCGAAGTTCCAGCCCTCCCCGTAGAGGATGACCGACTTCCCGTCCACCCCGTGCTCCTCGACCGTGAGGGCGTCGAGCGCCTCCCGGACGTCGAGGAGGTTCTGCTTGGGGTGGTGCCCCATGAGGTCGAAGCGGAAGCCGTCGATCCCGTAGTGCTCGGCCCACAGCACCACCGAGTCCACGACGAGCCGGCCCATCATGGCGTGCTCGGGCGCGGTGTTGGGGCAGCAGGTGGAATCGGCGACGGTGCCGTCGGCGAGCAGGCGGTGGTAGTAGCCGGGCACCACGCGGTCGAGGATCGACTTGTCGTCCTGACCGGCGGCGAAGGTGTGGTTGTAGACCACGTCGTTCACCACCCGCAGGCCGGTGGCGTGCAGCCCCTGCACCATGCGGCGGTACTCGACGATGCGGGCGGTGCCCTCGGGGTCGGTGGCGTAGGAGCCCTCGGGGACGTTGAAGTGCACCGGGTCGTAGCCCCAGTTGTAGGCGTCCCGGTCACGGATCTCCCCGATGCACGCCTGCTGCTCCGGGGAGTCGGCGGGCAGTGCGGCGAGGTCGCAGTCGGGTTCGCGACGGTCGGCGGCGCGCTCGGGGACGGAGCCGATGTCGTAGGTGGGCAGCAGGTGGGCGTGGGTGGTGCCCGCCTCGGCCAGCCCGCGCAGGTGCTGCATGCCGTGGCTGCCGTGCTCGGTGAAGGCCAGGTACTTCCCCTTGTTGCGGGCCCGGGCGTCGGCGATGGAGAAGTCGCGGACGTGGAGTTCCTGGATGGTGGCGTCGGCGAGGTCGACGGGCTCGGGGACGTTCCGGTTCGCCCAGCCCTGCGGGGCGAGGGCGGGGTCGTTCAGGTCGATGATCAGGCTGTACTCGGAGTCGGTGGTCAGACCGACCGAATAGGGGTCGGTGACCTTGTTGGTGACCACCGCGCCGGCCTCGGGCGCCCAGACGGTGACGTGGTACCGGTAGGTCTTGCCGTACCAGTTCTTCTTCCCCTTCACCGACCACACGCCGGTGGCGTCGTCGCGGGTCATGGGGACGAGCTTCTTCTCGTTGCCGTCCAGTTCCAGGGCGACACGCTGCGCGGTGGGGGCCCACACGGAGAGCAGGGGGTCCCCCCGGTGTCCCTTCTTCTTCCCCTTGTCCTCACCCTTGCCCTTGCTCTTGCCGGGCGACTTCGCGTCGGGGAAGGTCGGGCCGAGGTCGGCCTCCACCGCGCCCTCGGCGTACAGGTCGTCCAGGACGCCGGGGATCTGCACCCCGGTGAGGCGGGTCAGGGCGCCGTTGGCGGCACGCTCCGAGGCGAGCAGCTGGGAGCGGAGGGCGTCCTCGATCCGGTCGGCGTCGCGCGGGTCCACCCGCAGGGCGGACTCGTCGGCCAGGTGCGGGAAGCGGGCGCGCTGTTCGTCGGTCAGTTCGGTGGGGATGAGCCGGATCCAGTGGCCCTCGTCGGTGAGCGCGCCGTCCTCGAGGGCGATGGAACCCTCGGGGTGGTAGAGCAGCTGACGGCTTCCGCCGGGCGGGACGGCACCGGGCCAGACGACGGTTCCGGCGTCGATCCAGTGGGCCCGCGCACGGTCGGGGTTCAGGTCGGGGGCGGCTCCGCCGCTGGGCAACAGGTACGTCTCCTCTCCCGACACGATCCACACCTCGTGGCCGACGGCCCGCAGGTCCAGGGACTGGTCGGCGGGCAGGTCCTTCTCGTCGCCCCGGTGGATGATGTAGCTCAGCGAGGTCGCGCCCTCGGCGAGCGGGATCTCGTAGACGGCGCCGAAGGAGTCCACCTCGGAGGCCGGGATCGGCCGGCTCCAGTCGGTGGGCGCGGCCGCGCCGGTCCACACGTGCACGCCCCATCCATCGTAGTCACCGTCGGGGCGGTGGTACCTGAGGACGGCGAGGGACTCGTCGGCGGGCGGGTACACGCCCTCGGGCGCCTCGTTCAGCGCCTCCGGTTCGCCCTGCTCGACCCAGACCTCGCCGGTGGCGGAGAGGTCGATGGTCCGGTCGGTGTCGGTGTCCTTGTTGCCCTCCTTGTCCACGATGAGGTAACCGACCTCGGAGGCGTTGGGGGCCAGGCGCACCCAGGCGAAGGCGCCGAAGGCGTCACGGCCGATGAAGGGGCGGCCGTGGGGCCACTCGTCGAAGCTCTCGCTCTCGTGGAGGTCACCCCACGCCCACAGCGACCAGTCGTCGTAGTTCCCGTCGGGCCGGTGGTAGTGGACGACGGCCCACTCCCGGCTCACGGCACGCGGCGCCCGCTCCGGCGGCGGGCTGCCGGCGGTGGTCTGCGCGCCGGTCGCGGCGGTGGCGCCGGAGGAGTCCACGGCGACCGCGCGGTAGCGCAGCGGGGTACCGGCGGAGGTGCCGGGCGGGACGGTGTGGGTGACGCGGTGCGGCGGCGCGTCGGAGACGCCGAGCACCTCCCAGGCACCGTCGCCGACCTGCGCGGCGAAGGCCACGCGGTTGAGCGAGCCGCCGGTGACGGCGGCGGAGAGTTCCACGACGCCGTGCGCGCCGGCGTCGGGGGCGGTGAGCTCCACGGCGGGCGCGACCTGCGGGTCGGGCAGCGGTCGGTCGGCGCGCAACACCACGGTGGACAGGGCGGGCACGGTGAGCTCGACCACGCCGTCGGCGTCGGCGGTCACGCCGGCCCCGGGGCCGGCGGCCTCGCCGTACAGCACCTCGAACGCGGCGTCCGGGGTGTCGGTGGGCACGGTGACCGTGCGCTCGGCCTCCGCGTTGTTCGCGGCCACCAGGTACTCAACGCGCTCGTCGGCGTCGGTGCGGGTGTGGGCCCAGACGCCGGCGCCGTCCTCCGCGTACCGCTCGGTCTGCGCGCCCTCGCGCAGCGCCGGGTGCTCGCGGGTGAGGGAGGAGAGGTCGGCGATCGCCCGGTACAGCGGGTGGTCGGTGTCGTAGGCGTCCTCCGCGTGGGTGCGGTCGGTGCCCAGCTGCGGGTCCTGAAGGTACAGCGGCGTCGTGGAGCCGAAGAGGGTGGCGCGGGCGGCCTTGTCGCCGCCGGAGCCGGTGAAGCCCTGCTCGTCGCCGTAGTAGATCACCGGGTTGCCCCGGGACAGGAACATCAGCTCGTGCGCGAGGCGGGAGCGACCGAGCAGTTCGGCGTCGTCCGCGTCCGGGTTGTCGGCGCGCAGGAAGTGCCCGATCCGGCCCATGTCGTGGTTGCCCAGGAACGTGACCGACTGCTGGGCGTTGGTGTCGGCGGTGGTGTACCGGTGGTCCTCGCCGAAGAGGGCGGAGAGGCGCTTCGCGGAGCCGCCCTGCGAGGCGAAGGACCGCGCGGCCTCCTGGAAGGCGAAGTCCAGGGTGGCGTTCAGGCCGCCCTCGGTGACGTACCGGGCCTTCTCGGCGACATCGGAGGAGTACACCTCGCCGAACATGAAGAAGTCCTCGTGGCCGAGGGATGCGGCGTGCTCCTTCATGGCCGCGGCCCAGCGGGTCCAGAACTCCATGTTGACGTGCTTGACGGTGTCGATGCGGAACCCGTCGATACCGAAGTCCTCGACCCAGGTGCGGTAGATCTCCACCATGCCCTCGACGACCTCGGGCCGGGCGGTGAACAGGTCGTCCAGGCCGTGGAAGTCGCCGTACAGGGAGCTCTCGCCGGCGAAGGAGGAGTCGCCGCGGTTGTGGTAGAGCGTCGGGTCGTTGAGCCAGTCGGGGACCTTGAGGTCGGCCTCGGCGTCGGAGGTCACCGGCGTGTAGGGGAAGGATTCGACGTCGAGTTCGGGGAACTCCCCGTTGTCGGCACCGGCGTGGTCGAGGTCGTCGAAGGGGCGGCCCTCGGTGTCGAGGTAGGGGAAGGCGCCCTTGGAGAGGTAGTCGTAGGCGCCCTCGTCGTAGTGGATGACGTCGGCGGTGTGGTTGGTGATGACGTCGAAGAAGACCTTGATGTCCCGCTCGTGCGCGGCGTCGACCAGTTCGGCGAGTTCCTCGTTGGTGCCGAAGTGCGGGTCCACCCGGGTGAAGTCGGTGATCCAGTAGCCGTGGTAACCGGCCGAGGCGTGGTCCCCCTCGCCCTGCACCGGCTTGTTCTCGAAGATGGGCGCCATCCAGATGGCGGTGGTGCCCAGGCCCTCGATGTAGTCCAGGTTCTCGATCAGGCCGCGCAGGTCGCCACCGTGGTAGAAGCCCTCGTCGTCGGGGTCGTGGCCGTGGTCGAGGGGGCCGCCGGGAATGCCGGCGGTGTCGTTGGACGGGTCGCCGTTGGCGAAGCGGTCCGGGAGCACGAAGTAGAACTGCTCGGTGGTGAGGGCGTGCCGGGTCGGCTCGGCGGCCAGTTCGGCGTCGGTCGGCGGCGGTGGGGCCGCCTGGGCGGCCGGGGCCGCCGCCGCGTGGATCAGCGTCGCGAGGACACCGGCCGCCGTGGCGACGGCCAGTCCTCTGCGCGCGGTGGGCGTGCGCAGCAGCACGGGGGTGCTCCTCCGGTTCGGGAAACGGGACGGGGGCCGGCCCGGGGACGGGGCGGCCGACACATCGACGGAATGGGGCGGAACGGTGCGGGACGGTGCGGGACAGCGGACGGGGCCGGCCGCGGGACCGGCCCCGCCGGAAGGGGGCCGCGCCCCCGCGCGTCCGCCGCCGGGGAGCGGGGGCGCGGCCCCCTTCCGG
>NZ_VKHS01000228.1 GCF_014141525.1 Streptomyces calidiresistens | reverse complement strand
GTTCCCCAGTTCCCCAGTTCCCGGAAGGCAGCCGATCCCGTGCAGCTCGTCGTCGCCCGCATCGGTAGGGCCCACGGCATCCGCGGTGAGGTCACGGTCGAGGTCCGCACCGACGAGCCGGAGATCCGGCTCGGACCCGGCGCGGTGCTGGCGACCGACCCCCCGGAGGTCGGACCGCTCACCATCGAGTCCGGTCGGGTCCACAGCGGCCGCCTGGTGCTGCGCTTCGTCGGGGTGCGGGACCGCTCCGCCGCCGAAGCCCTGCGCAACACCCTCCTCATCGCCGAGGTGGACCCGGAGGAGACCCCGGAGGATCCCGAGGAGTTCTACGACCACCAGCTCGTGGACCTGGAGGTGGTGACGGAGGACGGCACGCTCGTGGGTCGGGTCGCCGAGATCTCCCATCTTCCGGGGCAGGATCTGCTGGTCGTCGAGCGGTCGGACGGCGACGAGGTGCTGATCCCCTTCGTCCACGCCATCGTCCCCGAGGTGGACCCGGCGGGCGGTCGTCTCGTGGTGACCCCGCCGCCCGGTCTGCTCGACCCGACCGGAGAGGAAACCGGGGACGGGGACGGCGGTGGGGGGAGCGACGGCGGCACGCGGGGGAGCGACCTGTGATGCGCCTGGACATCATCACCATCTTCCCCGAGTACCTCGCCCCGCTCCGACTCTCGTTGGTGGGCAAGGCCGCGGACCGGGGGGTGCTCGACATCCGGGTGCACGACCTGCGGGCGTGGACCCGGGACCGTCACCACACCGTGGACGACACCCCTTACGGGGGCGGTCCCGGCATGGTCATGAAACCCGAGCCCTGGGGGGAGGCCCTCGACGAGGTCCTCGGCGCCACCCCCGCCCCGGTCCCCGGGGAACGACCGACGCACCCGGGGGCGGAGGGTGGGGGCACCGGCTCGCGCGGACCCTCCGGCCCGGTGGTGGTGGTGCCCACGCCCAGCGGACGCCCCTTCACCCAGGAGATCGCCGCCGAGCTGGCCGACCGTTCCCACCTGGTTTTCACCCCCGCCCGGTACGAGGGCATCGACCGCCGTGTGGTGGAGGAGTACGCCGAGCGGGCGGAGGTGCGCGAACTGTCCATCGGGGACTACGTCCTCGCCGGTGGGGAGGCGCCCGTCCTGGTGATGGTGGAGGCCGTGGTCCGGCTGCTGCCGGGCGTCCTCGGCAACGCCGAGTCCCATCGGGACGACTCCTTCGCGGCGGGCTCCATGGCGCATCTCCTGGAGGGCCCCGTCTACACCAAGCCCCCGGTGTGGCGGGGGCGGGAGGTCCCGGAGATCCTCCTCGGCGGGCACCACGGCAACATCGCGCGCTGGCGCCGGGACCGGGCCCTGCGGCGCACCGCCGAGCACCGTCCCGACCTGCTGCGCGCCGCCCCTCCCGAGAGCTGGGACGCGGGGGACCGCCGGTGCCTCGCGGAACTCGGGTGGGAACCGGGACCGGACGGTCGATTTGGGCCCCGCCCCGGCACCGTGGAAGAATGAGCCGTTGCCGTCGAACGGCGCGCCCCTGCCACAGGGGGCCGGCGCCCGCCGCGGCGGCACATCCCGCCGGGACGCGAGGTCCCGCGACGGGACCCGATCAGTTCATCCGTTCACCCCATACGATTCCGCCGATGACCTGTGGCATCGGCGAGGAGAGCAGCAGGTCATGAACCTCCTCGACAGCGTCGACGCCACGTCGCTCCGCGACGACATCCCGGCCTTCCGCCCGGGCGACACCGTCAACGTCCACGTGCGCGTCATCGAGGGCAACCGCTCCCGTGTCCAGCAGTTCAAGGGCGTCGTCATCCGCCGTCAGGGCTCCGGCGTGCGGGAGACCTTCACCGCCCGCAAGGTCAGCTTCGGCGTCGGTGTGGAGCGCACCTTCCCCGTCCACACCCCGGTCGTCGAGAAGATCGAGGTCGTGACCCGCGGCGCGGTGCGCCGGGCCAAGCTGTACTACCTCCGCGAGCTGCGCGGCAAGGCCGCCAAGATCAAGGAGAAGCGCGAGCGCTGAGTCGTTCCGGCCGCCATCCGGTTACCATCACGGAGTGGCCGACACCGACGCACATCGCACGGAGCGCGACCGCGGCGCCACCCCCTCCCGGGGGATCGGCCCGCGGTCGCGCTCCGTTGCGTCCACCGGCCTTCCCGCCGACCGCTCCGCCACCGGGTCCGGGCCGAAGGCCGCCGGGAACGCCCCCGGGGGGCGGAACGTTGATCCCGCCGGGGACGCCTCCCCCGGAAGGGCCGGGGGCCCGCGGCGCGCGTCCGGCAGGGGCAGGCGCCTGCGGGCACCGCTGATCGGAGGGTCGCTGGTGGTGTTCCTGCTGATCGGCAGCTACGTCGCGCAGCCCTTCGTCATTCCCAGCCGGTCCATGCAGACCACCCTGGAGGTCGGTGACAGGGTGCTGGTCAACAAGCTCGCCTACCGCTTCGGTGGGGAGATCCGCCGCGGTGACGTCGTCGTCTTCGACGGTACCGGCGTCTTCTCGGGGGAGGGGGATCCCACCGGGCCGTTGGCCCGCACGGTGCGCACCCTCGCCTCCTCCGTGGGGATCGGCCGGGCTCCCGGGGACGATTACGTCAAACGGGTGATCGGCCTCGGTGGTGACCGCGTGCGCTGTTGCGACGAACGCGGACGTATCGAGATCAACGACGTTCCCCTCGACGAGCCGTGGCTCCGTCCCGGGGAGACCCCCTCGGAGGTGGAGTTCGACATCCGGGTGCCGGAGGGGCGGCTGTGGGTGATGGGCGACCACCGTTCGGACTCCGTGGACTCCCGTGACCTCCTCGGCCGACCCGGCGGCGGAACCGTCCCCGAGGACCGGGTGATCGGCCGCGCCGAGGCGGTGGTCTGGCCGCCCGCCCGTCACGCCTCGTTGCGGGTGAGCGGTGGGTAGGCGCGGCCGTCCCCCGGAGCGCGGCGCCGGCCGGGGAGGTGCCGGGCGTCGGGTGGCGGGCCGCGTCCCCGAGACCGGCGGCCCGACCGAGGGAAGGGCCGCCCGCCGACGGACGGCCAAGCGGATCAAGCGTCGACGCCGTCTGCGCACGACCCGGGAGATACCCATCCTGCTGGTCATCGCGCTGGCCATAGCGCTGGGGATCAAGACCTTCCTCGTCCAGCCCTTCGTCATTCCGTCGGGCTCCATGGAGCAGACCATCCGCATCGACGACCGGGTGCTGGTGGACAAGTTCAGCCCCTGGGTGGGGTGGGAGCCCTCCCGGGGGGAGGTCGTGGTCTTCAAGGATCCGGGGGGGTGGATGGCCGGCGACCCCTTCGTGGAGGCCACCGAGTACCCCCCGGTGATCCGCGAGGCCAGGGCGGTTCTGAGTTGGGTCGGTCTGCTGCCCGAGGACGACGGGGAACATCTGATCAAGAGGGTGATCGCCATCGGTGGGGACACCGTGGTGTGCTGCGACGCGGACGGGCTGATCACGGTCAACGGGACCCCGCTGCGGGAACCGTACCTGCACCCGGGCAACGCCCCCTCCACCCTCCCCTTCGATGTCACGGTGCCCGAGGGACGGGTGTTCGTCCTGGGGGACCACCGTTCCCGCTCACAGGATTCGCGGTTCTACCTCGACGACCCCGGGCAGGGGACGGTTCCGGTGGACCGGGTGGTGGGACGCGCCGTCGTGATCGCCTGGCCCTTCGACCACTGGACGACCCTCAACGGCGTGGAGGCGTTCGCGGCCGTCCCCGATCCCTGATCGCCGGCCCGGCGCCCGACACCCGTTCCCCGCTTCCGTGGAGCGGACGGCGTGGGAGTGTCCGGTGTGACGGGAGCGTCGCCCGGGTCGCGGTGCGTGGCCCGGGAAAGAATTGACCAAATACCCCGCCCCCCGATGCCTGCGGAACCCCCGCTCGTTAGGGGAGGAGGAGGACAACGATCCACCCCGCCCGGGGTGGACCCCAGCGGCCTGAGGAGTGGATGTGGGGGACGTGGCAGTCGGTGCCCGGTCCGGCGCGAACGAGGAACCGGAGGATCGCCCGGCGCGACCCGACGGGCTTCCCGGGGACGCCGACCCCGGTGTTCCCCCCTCCCGAGGGGAGCGGACGCACGGGTCCGGTGGCCCCACCCCCGGAGGCTCCCGGGAACCGGGGGACGACCCCGACGCCCCGGACGGCGAGGTGACCGAGCCGGGGGAGGGGGATCGCCGGGAGAACCCTCCCAAGCAGCGGTCCTTCTGGAAGGAACTGCCGATCCTCGTCGGTATCGCCCTGGTCCTGGCGCTGCTCATCAAGACCTTCCTGCTCGAGGCGTTCTCCATTCCGTCCGACTCGATGCAGAACACCCTCCAGCGGGGTGACCGGGTGCTGGTGGACAAACTGACGCCGTGGTTCGGTTCCACGCCGGAACGCGGCGAGGTGGTGGTCTTCCGCGATCCGGGCGGCTGGCTGGGGGAGTCCCCCGAGGCCTCCGGGCCGTGGGCCACCGTGCAGAAGGGGATCAGCTACGTGCTGCCGTTCCCCTCGCCCGATGACAAGAACCTGATCAAGCGGGTGATCGCGGTCGGCGGGGACACCGTGGCCTGCGAGCAGGGCGGCCCGGTGACCGTCAACGGCGAGCCGGTCGACGAGACGGACTTCGTCTACCCGGGCAACACTGCGTGCGACGACAGGCCCTTCGGGCCCCTGGAGGTCCCCGAGGGCAGGCTCTGGGTCATGGGGGACCACCGCCAGGGTTCCCTGGACTCCCGCTACCACATGGACGGTCCCACGGGCGGCACGGTCTCCGAGGACGAGGTGGTGGGTCGCGCGATCGTGGTCGCCTGGCCCCTCGGCCGTTGGTCCTTCCTGCCGGTTCCCGACGGTTACGACGAGTTGAACGCCGCCTCCCCGGCGGCCCTGCCGGTGACGGCCCTCTCCGGCGCGCTGGGCGCGGCGGGCGCCGTACCGTTGGTGATGTGGCACCGCCGACGGCGGGCCGCCGGAAGCGACTGACCGCCGCGGACCGGTCGGGGGCGACGTTTTCTTCCCGGGTCTCCCCGGGTCTCCCCGGGTCTCCCGCTCCGCTCCGCCGGAGGGTGGGCTTGTCCCCGATCCGTCCCGGGACCGTCCGGTCGTCGTCCCGGGCATCGCGGCGGGCTACGGGATCGGACGGTGCCCGGGTAGGGTCGCCTTCCGACCGTACTTCCCGGCGCGAACACCCGCGGCGGGCCGTCGGACTCCGGGAGGGATACGGGATGGGCACAGGGCGGCGGAGCGGGGGACGGTTCGCACGACGGCTCTCGGTGATGACGGCCGTGGCCGGGTGCCTGCTCTTCCTCGGCGGATTCGTCCTGGTGGCCGTCCTCTACCAGCCCTATGCCATCCCCACCGATTCGATGGCCCCCACCGTGCGGCCCGACGACCGGGTGCTCGCCCACCGGGTCGCGGGGCCGGAGGTGCGCCGCGGCGACGTCGTGGTCTTCCGACAGGAGAGCTGGGGCGAGCTGCCCATGGTCAAACGGGTGGTGGCGATCGGTGGGGACACCGTGGCCTGCTGTGACGAGGAGGGGCGCCTGCTGGTCAACGGCAGGCCGATCGTGGAACGCTATCTGGACGTCGGGGAGCCCGCCTCCGCCACACCCTTCGAGTACGAGGTCCCGCCCGACGAACTGTTCCTGCTCGGCGACCGACGGGCGGATTCCCTGGACTCCCGCACGCGGCTGATGGAGGGGGAGACCGCCACCGTGTCGAGGGACGCGGTGACCGCCCGGGTGGAGGCCACGGTGTGGCCTCCGGAGCGCTTCGGGCTCCTGCCCCGGGCCCACGGCTTCGCGGATCTGCCCGGGGGACTCTCGGAACCCGGACCTTTCCGGCCGTTGCTGTGGGCCATTGCCTCCGGTGCCGTGCTGATCCTGTTGTCCGTGTGCACCGGTCCGATCCTGCGCGGCCTGACCGGTTCGAGGGGAGGTCCGGGGGGAAGAGGGGGGCCGCGCAGGACGTGAGTCCGGGGGTGTACCCGACCGAACCGGGGCGCCGAGCCGCGGTGCCGGCGCACAATGAGGGAACGAGCGGCTGAAGGGACCACGTGATGAGCGCCGAGGATCTCGAGAAATACGAGACCGAGATGGAGCTGAAGCTCTACCGGGAGTACCGGGACGTGGTCGGCCTCTTCACGTATGTGATCGAGACCGAGCGGCGCTTCTATCTGACCAACGACTACGAGATGCAGATCCACTCGGTCCAGGGAGAGGTGTTCTTCGAGATCACCATGGCCGATGCCTGGGTGTGGGACATGTACCGTCCCGCCCGGTTCGTCAAGCAGGTGCGGGTTCTCACCTTCAAGGACGTCAACGTGGAGGAACTGAACCGCAGCGAGCTGGACCTGCCGGAGAACTCCGGCTTCCGGGGCGGGAACTCCTGAGGAGCCCGGTCCGCCCCCTCGGGGACCCGGTGGCGGGAGGGATGTGGACCGGCTGCGGGCGGATGTCACCCCACCACTCCGGTTTTCATCCGTCCGGGTGAGGAGATGAAGACCCGGGACGGGGTTTTCCACAGGGCGCGGTCCCTCCTCGCCGAGCAGGGGCGATGCACGTCACCCTGATCGCATGATCACTCACCCGCGGCGATCGCGCGCCTCCCGTCCGGGGGCCGCTCCGCTTCCGCTGTCCCCGCCTCCCTCCCGACCGTTCGGGACGGTGCGGCCCGGCCCTGCCCCCGGCCCGCGCCGAAGGATGCTCGCACTCGTCGCCGTGCTCGTCCCGGTGGCCGTTTCGGTGGCGCTCGCGCTGAGGAGCCTCCCCGCCCCTGAGGGGGACACAGGGGCAGGGGGCGAGGTGCTCCGCGCCGTCCCCGTCGGAGGCCAGGGAGCACCGTCCCGGGCTCTCCCCGGCGAGGCGGGCTCCGGGAGCGGAACGCCGGCCGGTGCCGGTCCTCCCGGTCCTCCCGGTCCCCCTCCACCCCCCGCCCGGTGGCCGCTGATC
>NZ_VKHS01000227.1 GCF_014141525.1 Streptomyces calidiresistens | reverse complement strand
CGTGGGCTTGGAGATGTGTATCAGAGACGGGGGGGAGTACGGGCCGGGGGGGAGGTCGCTCCGCTCCCCCGGCCCGGTTCCGCGCGGATCCGCCGGGCCCGAACCGTCCGCACGGCCCCGGCCCGTCGCGCCCGACGGGGTGGAGCCCCCGGATTCCGGGTCACGATCGTATGGCGCTTGCATGTGGTTACCCCACCTCGAATCGCGGCGGTCGGAGGATCACCGACCTGCTCCGACGTGTGCCTGCTGTGTGCGCCGGCTCGACGGGCGGCGCCGACGGATGCCCGGACACCCGAGTGGAACGCGGTGGTTCCGGGTCATCGGCCGCGCTCCACTGTCTCACCCCGCCGGACGGACGCCGTGGCGCCGCCTGCGGTGTCGGTGTCCGACTCACCCGCCGGGGTGTCCGTGGCGGGGTCCCCGGCGGTACCGGTGGGGCTCTTTCCCCCGGCGTCATCCGCCGGGTCGGCTCCGGTGTCCCCGTCCCTCCCGGCCCCGGGCTCCCTCGTGGCGGAGTTCCCGTCGGTGCCGGTGCCGGGGCCGGGGGCGTCCCCGGGCCCGTCCGGCTCCCCGCCGGGCGTTCCGGCCGCGCCCTCCGCCCGCTTCCGCTGGGTGTACATGCGGATACCGGCCAGCACCACCAGCAGCACACCGCCCGCGATCACCAGCATCACCGCCGAGGTGATGGAGGTGACCCGGGCGTGGAAGCGCATCGCCTCGCCGTACGGCTTGCCGTCGGCGGTGTAGAGCTGGGCCTCCAGTACGGTGCGGCCGTTGGCCCGGGCGGTGGCCTCGAACTTCACCGACTGGCTGTGACCGCCGCCCACGGCGACCTCGCGGGCCTCGTCCACCTCCAGGCCGATCCGCCGGCTGGAGGTGAGCCGCAACTCCAGGCCCTGCACCTCCTGCATGAGGTTGTTCTGCACCGTCACCGGGATGATCGCGTTGCGTCCCGAGAGGGTGATGGGGCTCTTCTCGATCAGGTGGACCTGCTCGGTCAGCTCCCGCAGTTCGGCGCGGACCTCGGCCCGGTAGCGGGCGGCGTCCACCGGCTCACCCCGCCAGGAGGTGGACATCTCGCGGCGGATGGCGTTGCCGAAGGGGGTGACCACCCGATCGGCCCGGGTGAGGATCACCGCGAAGTCCTCCAGGGCCCGGTGGGTCTCCCGCATGGCCTCGAAGGAACCGGTCGGCTGCTCCTGCTCGCGCAGCCGCTCCGGGTACTCGTCGGTGCCGGGGACGGAGAGCGCGGCCAACGGGTCGGGCTCCGCGCGCGCGGTCTCGTCGAGCTCGGCGAAGCGGGCCCAGTCCGCCCCGTCCGCGAGTGTGTCCACGGCCGCGGCCAGGGCCCGGGCCTGCGCGGTGGTCGGCATCCGCTGCGGTGCCAGGACCATGTGGCGTTCCGCCGCCGGTGTCTGGTCGGCGACGACCATGGTGTGGGCCAGCAGCGACTGGCGGGCGGCGGTGACCTCCCCGGCCCGACTCATGCGGCCGTCGGCCAGGGCGGAGAGCCGGGTGTCGGCCACCACGGCGGTGACCCCGCCCCCGATGGGACCGGCGGCCGAGGGGGTGTGGTCCCCCTCGGTACCGGTGCGCACGCTGTCGTCGCGGGTGATGATCCGCTGTGCCCCCGCGGAGGTGGCCACCGAGACGATGTCCGGGTCCACGGCGCCCTCGACGGGCCAGGCGAAGTCGGTGCGGGGGGTCACCCCCAGGATGGTCTCCACGGTCACCGGCGCCAGCTCGGTGGCGGCGCGCAACTGGGCGAGGGCGCCGGGTACGGACTTGCCCTGGTGCGCGAGGGAGGCGAGGTCCGGGTCGGCGTAGGGCAGCGCGACGACCTCCGCGTCGGCCACCGCCTCGCGGAGGCGGTGCAGCCAGGCCCGGGCCACTTCCTGGCCCTGCCCCTCGACCGTGCCGTCGGGGCCCCGCACCCGGTACTCGTCGGTCATGGCGTCCACGGACGCCAGCAGGTCGGGGTCGATCACCCAGGTGACCGGCAGGTCGGCGCCGAGGGTCACCATGTCGTGCAGCCGACCGCCGGAGGAGATCTCGGTGAGGAGGGTGTCGTCGCGCAGGACGGGGATCTGCTCGTCGCCGTTGCGGGAGCCGGGCAGCAGGTGGGAGGTGGAGATCAGTGGCCAGAGGACGGTCACGGCCGTGCCCCCGTCCTCCTCCGGGTCCCCCCGGTCCGCCGGGTCGGACACGGGCAGCAGCGTGCGGCCCGCACCGAGGATCTGGTCCCACTGCTCGGCCTCGGTTCGGCCGGTCACCGCGACCGTCACCTGGTGCACCCCGGCCGTCCCGATGCCCAGTTCGGAGACCGGGAGCCGGATGGTGAAGGGGCGGGCCTGCTCGGGCTCGATCGGCTCCAGGTCGACGCCGTGGCCGCTCAGGAAGGAGCCGTCCCGCCCGACGTCGAAGCCCTGTCGGTCGGCGGCGGCGTCGATGGCGGCCCGGTCGGTGAGGGGAACCGCCAGGCGTGGAGCGGCCTCGGCAGTGGTGATCGTGGAGTCACCGGTGTTGGTGACGGTGCCGCGCAGGGTGATGAAGGAGTTCGGGCGGGGGACGGCGGGCGAGACCTCGGTGACGGTCACGCGGGCCGCACCGATGTCGGCGTCGTCCACCGCGGGGGCGCCGTCCGGGGTCTCCTCGGCCGCGGCCGGACCGGCGGACAGCAGGATCGCCCCGCCCGGGAGGGGCACCAGCAGGAGGGTGAGGATCAGGGCGGTCAGGAGGCCGCGAGGACTCCACCGTCCGTTCGACGGCTCACGGGATGCGGTCCCCGCAGGTTCGGCCACGCCCATGCCTCGATCCCTCAACGCCGCTGCCACTGGCTGTGCTGCTCATGGTAGCCGGCGGGCGGGAACCCCATGACACGCCGCAAGTCGCCCCCGGTGGTCCCGGGCGGGGTTCGGGCGCTCCCCGGGAGGCGCCCGGGAGAGGGGAACGGCCGCGGAAACCCACGTACCCTGTGCTGTTGTGCCGAACGACAGGAATGACAGCACCGCAGGCGCCCGCGATGCCGGGGCCGCTTCCACGACCTCCACGCCCTCGGGGTCCGGGACACCGACGGCCGCCGGCGTTCCCGGCCCCGGCAGGCCGGGGGAACTCGGGGAGGCCCAACGCCGGGCGGTGACCGAACTCCTGCGGGTCTCCCCGGTGGCGGACGACCTGGCCCGTCGCTTCGAGGCGGAAGGGCACTCCCTGGCGCTGGTGGGCGGGTCGGTGCGGGACGCGCTGCTGGGCCGCCTCGGTCACGACCTGGACTTCACCACCGACGCCCGTCCGGAGGAGGTGCTGCGGATCGTCAAGCCGTGGGCCGACGCCGTGTGGGAGGTGGGCATCGCCTTCGGGACCGTGGCCTGCCGCAAGCGGGACTTCCAGCTGGAGATCACCACCTACCGGTCCGAGTCCTACGACCCCGCCTCCCGCAAGCCGGAGGTGGCCTACGGCGACTCGATCGAGGGTGATCTGCTGCGGCGGGACTTCACGGTCAACGCCATGGCGGTGGCCCTGCCGGAGAAGATCTTCATCGACCCGCACGGCGGCCTGGAGGATCTGGCCCGGCGCCGGCTGCGGACCCCCGGTGCCCCGGAGGACTCCTTCACCGACGACCCGCTGCGGATGATGCGCGCGGCACGGTTCGCCTCCCAGCTCGACTTCGAGGTGGACCCGCCGACGGTGGCCGCGATGACGGCGATGGCCGAGCGGATCGACATCGTCTCCGCCGAGCGGGTGCGTGACGAATTGAACAAGTTGGTGCTGGGCGGTCGGCCCCGCAAGGGCCTGACCCTGTTGGTGGACACCGGCCTGGCGGCCCGGGTGCTGCCGGAGCTCCCGGCCCTGCGGCTGGAGCGCGACGAGCACCACCGGCACAAGGACGTCTACGAGCACAGCCTGACCGTGCTGGAGCAGGCGATCGCCCTGGAGGACGAGGGGCCGGACCTGGTGTTGCGGCTCGCGGCCCTGCTCCACGACATCGGCAAGCCCGGGACGCGACGGTTCGAGAAGGACGGTCGGGTCTCCTTCCACCACCACGAGGTGGTGGGGGCGAAGATGACCCGCTCCCGGATGGGGAAGCTGAAGTACTCGAACGAATTGATCAAGGACGTCTCGCGACTGGTCGAGCTCCACCTGCGTTTCCACGGGTACGGCAGCGGGGAGTGGACCGACTCGGCGGTGCGGCGGTACGTGCGGGACGCCGGTCCCCTGCTGGACCGCCTGCACAAGCTGACCCGCTCCGACTGCACCACCCGCAACAAGCGCAAGGCCGCCGCGCTCTCCCGCTCCTACGACGGGTTGGAGAAGCGGATCGAGCGACTGCGGGAGCAGGAGGAGCTGGACGCCATCCGTCCGGATCTGGACGGCAACGACATCATGCGGGTGCTGGGGATCGGCCCCGGACCGGAGGTGGGGCGCGCCTACCGCCACCTGCTGGAGCTGCGGCTGGAGAGGGGCCCGCTGGGGCCCGAGGGTGCGGAGGCCGCACTGAAGGAGTGGTGGGCCGGCAGGGAGGACGCCGGGGCGGTCGCCGGGGGTGTCGCGGACGGGCACCCGGGGGATGACCGGGAGACCTGAGGGACCCGGGAATCGGAAACCGGAAAGTCGGAGGAGGGGCACGTTTCACGTGAAACGTGCCCCTCCTCCGTGTCCTTCACGGGGCCCCCGCCCCGCTTGCCGTGCCGGGGAGCGAGGCGATTCCCCTCGGCTCCTCCCCGGCCCGGAGGCGGTGGGTGTCAGACCTGGCCCAGGCAGAGGGAGAAGGTCTTGCCCCGCTGCTCCTCGTAGTACTGGGCGACGTAGCCGGCCACGCCCTCACAGGCGGTGCGCGAGGTGTCGCCCTCGATCCGATCGAGCACCTTGTACTCGGCCTCGTCCGAGGTGCAGTCCACCTTCTTCATGTCCGGGCTCACCATGCTGCCCTCGTTGTGGAGGCAGTCACCCACCGCGGAGCCCCGGGCGTCGCTGCCGCCGAAGAAGAAGTAGCCGCCCGCGATGGCGAGCGCCACCACCGGGCCGACCGCGCGCAGCCACTTCTTGTTCTTCTTGGGCTCCTCCGCGGCGGGACCGCCGGGAGTCCCCGGAGCGCCCGGAGCACCGAAACCGGCCGTCGGGGCCGAGCCGGGGGCGCCGAAGCCCGCGGTGGGCTGCTCCCCCGGGGCGCCCGACTGCTGCGGGTGGCCGTAGCCGGGCTGCTGGGGCGGCTGCCCCGGCTGCTGGGGCGAGCTGTACGGGTTGGGGCCGGTGGGCGGCGGCGTGGTCATGGGGGTCCCCTCCGAAACATCCTTGTGCATCGCATCTTGTTGCCTCGGGAACCCTAGTGGGGTGGGGGACGCCCCGGGGGAAAGTTTCGGACCCAAGGGGGTTCTGTGGCACTGATGTGACATCTACATCGTGCGTATCCGGAGGTAACGGGCGGACGGACGTCACCCGAACGGCCGGTCCCCCTGCCGGCTCCCGGCTCCACCTCTGCCGTCCGTCCCTCCGGCCCTCCCCGCCTGTTCCGACCGCTCCCCGGGCCCGGACGGTGCCCGATGGCTCCCGGGGACCGTCGGGGCCTCATTCGAGTCGACGGAAGCGGTTCACCGCCACCGCCGTGAGGGCGTACAGCAGTGAGACCGTCACCAGGAGCGCCACCGAGCGACCGTCGGGGGGCAGCATCAGAGCGGCCACCCCCGCCGCCCCCACGAAGGCGACGTTGAAGAGCATGTCGTACAGGGAGAAGATCCGGCCCCGGAACCGGTCGTCCACCGTGGACTGCACCACGGTGTCGGTCACGATCTTCGACCCCTGGGTGACCACGCCCAGCACGAAGGACGCGACGAGGATCGGCAGCGGACGGAAGGTGAGACCCAGGGCCGGTACCAGCACGGCCGCGACAGCGGCGCAGAGCGCGAACCACCCCAACCGCCCCAGGCGCTCCACCGCCCAGGGCGTCATCACCGCCGCGACGAAGAAGCCGGCTCCGGAGACACCGACGACCAGGCCCAGCATCGCCATTCCGGCACCGACCTCGGCGTCCCCGCCCCAGGCGTAACGGGCCAGCATCAACACGGTGACCAGCAGCGCCCCGTAGCAGAAGCGCATCACACCGAGCGCCCCCAGGACGCGCGCCGCCGAACGGCGGTGGGCGAGGTGGCGCAGGCCGTCCACCAGCCCCCGCACCGTCTCCAGCAGGGCCCGGCGCACCGTGCCCCGGGCCTCCCCGGGGTCGGGTCCCAGTTGGTCGCGCCCCAGGGCCAGGGCCGCCGCGCCGGCGAGGACGTAGATCACGGCGGCGCAGATGAGGGCCAGGACGTCCCCGGCCCACCGGGCGTCCGCCACCGTGTGGAGCGCGAACCCGGAGGCCCCTCCGATGGTGGCGGCCACCGTCCCGGCGGTCGGGGAGATGGAGTTGGCGACCACCAGGCGCTCACGGTCCACCACCCGGGGCAGGGCGGCGGACAGGCCCGCGAGGATGAAGCGATTGACCGCCGTGACCATCAGCGCCGAGAGGTAGAACAGCCAGATGGGAGCTCCCGCGAGGACGAGGGTGCAGCTGGCGGCGGTGAGCCCGGCGCGCAACAGGTTCCCGTACAGCAGCACCTGACGCCGACTCAGCCGATCGAGGAGTACTCCGGCGAAGGGGCCGAGGAGCGAGTAGGGGAGCAGGAGGACCGCCATCGCCGCCGCGATGTCCGCCGGTGTCGCCTGTTGTTCGGGGGAGAAGACCACGTAGCCGGCCAGGCCCACCTGGAAGACCCCGTCGGAGAACTGCGAGAGGAGCCGGACGGTGAGCAGCCGGCGGAAGCCGCGGAACCGCCACAGGGTCCGCACATCGGCGATGACCGACATCAGGTGGGGCTTCCTTCCGGTGGTCCGGTCTCCCGTACGCCGCCTCGGCCGGGGTCGCCCCCGCCCGTGCCGACTCCCCC
>NZ_VKHS01000226.1 GCF_014141525.1 Streptomyces calidiresistens | reverse complement strand
GGGTGACGACCGTGACGACGGTCCGGGGGTGACGATCGGGGGGCCGCTCAGCTCGCCATGAGAACGGCCGCGGTGTCGAGGAGCAGGGCCAGCGCCGCGAGCCCGGTGCGCAGGTGGTGCCAGGCCCGCCACCGCGGCCGGGGATCCCGCCAGGCCCCCTCGGCCTCGAGGGCTCCCAGGGAACGGTTGATGGGGACGTTGCCGAGGTGGGACACCGCCTGGACCCCGATGAGCAGCAGGGAACCGGCCAGGAACAGGAACCTGCTCGGCGGCTCGGTGAGAAAGGCCAGGGCGAACCCGCAGAGCATCACGGTGTTGACCAGGATCGGCATCAGCGGGTGGTAGCCCTTGCCGAGCAGCGCGTGGGCCCGCAGGTACTCGCCGCGTTCCATGACCGCCATGGCGGGTGCCACGCTCACCGCGACGGCCACGAAGATCCCGGTGATCGTGCCGACCCCGATCACCACGGCCCCGCTCAGCACCTCTGGAAGCATCGCGAACTCCTCTCCGAATCCTTCGCCGCCGGTGTTGTGCCCCGGACACCGACCGGGGCGCCCGGGGAGCTCCCGCGGGCGGGCTCCACGCTGCCCGGCGGCACTCGAAGGGCCGTGGTGCGCCGCTGGACCCGGCCGGGGCGGCCGTGGTGTCGAGCGGTCTTCGAGGCCGATTCGACCATCGACTCCCAGAGTCGTGCCCGCGGCCCACCGGACCCGGTGGGCGGGTGAGGAGGCGAATCCCGTGGTTCAGATCCCGATGGCGGTGGCTCTGCTCTCCGGCGGCCTGGCGGCGGGCGGCCTGGCGATCTCGATGCTGGCCGCGCCCCTGTTCACCACGCTCCCCACCGGGATGTACATCCCGGTCCATCAGGGGTTGGTGACCCGGTTCGACCCCTTCATGCCGGTGAACCTGCTGGTCTGCCTGGTGTGCGATGTGGTGCTGGTGATCACCGCGCCCACCGCCGGCGTGCGGGGCGCGGCAGCTCTCGCCGCGGTGCTCCTGGTGTGCGCCGGCACGGTCTCCCTCACCCGCAACGTGCCGATCAACCGCTGGCTCGCCACCCTCGACCCACGTGCCCTGCCCGCGGACTGGGAGCGACTCGACCCCCGGGAACGCTGGATCCGGTGGAACCGGGTGCGGGGCGGGCTGGCGGTGGCCGCCCTGATGGCCAACGTGGGCGCGGCCACGGCGTTGATGTGACCGGCCGGGCCTCCCCGCCGGTGACCACCGCCCCGACCCCTCTTTCTTCCCTTCGGCTCCAGGAGGACCGTGTGGACTCGATGACCGGTGTGGTCGGCCCGGCGATGGCCGCCGCGCTACCGCCCCACGTACAACTTCTGCTGCTGACCGACGGCAAACGGATCTCCCGGGTGCTGCACGCGGTCGCCGAACTCCGGGTCGCCGACGAGCTGGCCGACGGTCCGCTCGACGTCCCGGAACTGGCCTCCAGGACCGGCACCCGGGCGGACGCGCTGGGCCGGGTCCTGCGGGTGGCCGCCGCCTTCGGCGTCTTCTTCGAGCAGCCCGACGGACGGTACGCGCTGACCGACATGGGTCAGGCGCTGCGATCCGATGTCCCCGGCAGCCAGCGGGACATGGTGCTCTACAACGGCAGCGGGATGCTGTGGCGCTCCTACGGGGAGTTGATGCACACCCTGCGCACCGGGGAACCGGCCTTCCGGGCCGCGTACGGCCACGACTTCTTCGAGCACCTGGAACGCGACCCCGACGACGGCGCGATGTTCGACCGCGCGATGACGCGGATGAGCCACGCCACCTCCCGGATGCTGATCGACTCCTTCGACTTCGGACGCTTCGAGCGGATCGCCGACATCGGAGGAGGGCACGGCTTCTTCCTCTCCGAGATCCTCGGGGAGCACCCGAAGTCGCGGGGTGTGCTCGTGGACCGTCCCTCCGTGGTGGCCGAGGCCCCCGAGCTGTTGGCCGGGGCCGGAGTGGCGGACCGGGTCGAGATCGTGGAGGGGAACTTCTTCGAACCGCTCCCGACCGGTTGGGACGCCTACGTGCTCAAGGCGGTCCTGCACGACTGGGACGACGAGCGGGCCCTCGCGATCCTCGGCAGGGTGCGGGAAGCGCTCGCGGGTCACCCCGAGGGACGGCTGCTGATCTGCGAGTTCCTGGTGGGGCCGCCCAACCGGTGGGACCGCGGCAAGCTGCTCGACCTGGACATGCTGGTCCGTTTCGGCGGACGGGAGCGCGACCCGGCGCAGTGGCGGGAACTGCTGGACGCCGCCGGATTCGCACTGGTGAACGACCCCGTTCCGGGGCGCTGGGCGGTCCTGGAGTGCCGCCCCGTGTCCTCCGGCGAGCACACCTGACCACCGGCGGGGCCGCCCGGC
Source organism: Streptomyces calidiresistens (assembly GCF_014141525.1). Lineage (GTDB taxonomy): Bacteria > Actinomycetota > Actinomycetes > Streptomycetales > Streptomycetaceae > Streptomyces > Streptomyces calidiresistens. The sequence continues at coordinate 4,570 of NZ_VKHS01000226.1, read as the reverse complement.
CGGACCGGAACCGGCCGGCACGACCCGACGGAACCACCCGACACAGAGATCACGGAGGACATGGTGGAACTTGGACTGGCGGGCAAGAACGCACTGGTGACCGGGGGCAGCCGCGGCATCGGCCGGGCCGTGGTCCTGGCACTGGCCAAGGCGGGTGCCACAGTGGTGACCTGCTACCGGCAGGAGGGCGAGGCGGTGGACAGCCTCGCCCGGGAGCTCAAGGAGATCGGCGGGGAGCATCTGCTGGTCCGTGCCGACGTGGGAACCGTCGAGGGAGTGGAACGGCTGATGGAGGCGTGCCGTTCCCGCTTCGACTCGCTCGACGTCCTGGTCAACAACGCCGGTGTGATCAGTCAGATCCCCTTCTCCGAGTTGCCCCTGGAGGAGTGGGAACGGGTCCTGGCCACCAACCTGACCGGGCCGTTCCTGGTGATCGGCAAGGCCCTGCCGATGCTGCGGGAGGGTTCCTCGGTGATCAACGTCGGATCGCGGGGGGCGATGGCGGGCATCCCGCTGCGGGGCCACTACACAGCCTCCAAGGCCGGTTTGGTGGGCCTGACCCGGAGCCTGTGCAAGGAACTCGGCGGTCGGGGCATCCGGTTCAACGTGGTGGCCCCCGGCGTCATCGACACCTCCGAGCCGGACGAGCTCTCGGAGGAGGAGCGCGCCGCGTACAACGCGCGGTACCTGAAGATGATGGCGCTGGGCCGGTTCGGCCGGCCGGAGGAGATCGCCGGCGCGGTGCTGTTCCTCGCCGGCGATCTGTCCAGCTACGTCAACGGTGAGACGCTGCACGTGGACGGGGGCGTCTGATGCCGGGAACACCCGGGGAGGAGGCGGGGACCGGGTCCGCGACGCGGAACCGTGATCGGCGAGAGGTGTTCCGGGTGCTGCTGACCGTGCAGGTCAAGCCGGACCTGGAGGACGAGTTCGAACGGGTCTGGGCCGAGGGCAGCCGGGAGATCACCGCACAGCCCGCCAACCTCGGTCACACCCTGGCCCGCAGCGCCACGGAGAAGTCCGTCTACTACGTGGTCAGTGACTGGACGGACCGGGACGCGTTCCTGGCCTTCGAGTCCAGTGACGAGCACGTGCGCCACCGGGAGAAGCTCCACCCCTTCCGGGCCGGGGGCTCGTTGGCCATGATGACCCTGGTGGGGGCCGACCGGTGAGCGCGGCCCCGGAGAACGCGACGGGTCGGGTGCGGGTTCTGCTGTACCTGCGGGCCGACCCGACGGAGGACGGGGCGGTGGCCGAGGCCTACCACCGGATCAGCAGGGAGCTGAAGGGCACCGACGGCCTGCTCGGCAACGAACTGCTCCGCGAGCTGACCGACCCGGGCGCCTTCGCCGTGCTGAGCGAGTGGGAGAGCGCGGATGCCTTCCGCACCTGGGAGGCCGGCGCCGGTCACCGGAACACGACCTCCCCGCTCAGGCGGCACCAGGATCGTGAACGGCCCACTCCGTTCGCCCTCTACCGGGTGGACGCGGCATACCGGTAGGACGGATCGACCGACACCACGAGGGTGCCGCGGGGAACGAGAGCTCGTTCCCCGCGGCACCCTCGTGGTGCGGGCCCCCTCCCCGGCCGATCCGGTCGGGCAGGGGGCCCGGCAGCTCACCGGCGGGTCCTCAGGGCAACCGCACCACCTGTCCGGCGAACAGGAGGCCCGCCCCGAAACCGACCAGGAGGGCGAGCCCCCCGCGGGGCGCCCTGCCGCTGGAGAGGAGCTCCTCCATCGCCATCGGGATCGAGGCCGCCGAACTGTTGCCGCTGGTGACGATGTCCCGGGCGATGGCGGTGCGCTCGGTCAGCCCGAGTTGCTCCGCCACGAAGTCCGTGATGAGCATGTTGGCCTGGTGGGGGATGAAGGCGTCCAGGTCATCCGTGGTGATACCGGCCCGCTCCAACATCTCGTGTGCCGCGGGAACGAGTTCGTTGGTGGCCCAGCGATAGACCTTCCACCCCGACATGGTGATGGCCGGCAGTCGTTCGGGGCGCTCCCCGGTGCCGTCGTGCCAGGGCGCCGTCATCTTCAGCGCGGCGTTGCGCGATCCGTCCGCGCGCCAGACCGTCGGTCCGATGCCCGTCTCGGCGGTGGGGCCGACGACCACGGCACCGGTGCCGTCGGCGAAGAGGAAGGCGGTGTCCCGGTCGGTGTGGTCGAGGATGTCCGTCATCCGTTCGGCACCGATCACCAGGACGTGGTCCGAACGTCCGGTCCGCACCAGATCACCGGCGAGTGCCAGGGCGTGGCAGAAGCCCGCGCAGGCCGCCGAGATGTCGAACGCCGTGGCGCGGGTGGCACCGATCCGGTGGGCGACCCCCACCGCGACGGCCGGCATCTGTTCCATGGACGTGATGGTCGCGAGGATGACCGTGCCGATCCGGTCGGCCGGTACGCCCGCCGCGGCGAGGGCCTTCTCGGCCGCGGCGGTGGCCATCATCAGCAGGGTCTCGTCGGGGCCCGCGTACCGCCGCCGGCGGATACCCGAACGGCGTTCGATCCAGTCGGGGTCCAGGCCGGTGCGCTCGGCGATCTCGCTGTTGGGGACGGAACGTTCGGGCCGGTGGACTCCGACTCCGAGCAGTCCGCTGGGACGCAGGACTTCGGTATCCCGGATGATTGACATGCTGGTCCTTCTCTGGAAGAGGGTCTGTCCGGCCGGCCCGGTGGGCCCGGCCGCGGGTCACCGGGCGGCGGTTCGGGAGGGACGGCCCCAGCGAGTCGGCCCCCACGGCTTGTAGGTGGAGAGAGTGGTCATGAAGACGAGGGTGAGCAGGGCGAGCACGGAGGAGGCGGTCATCGCCCAACCCACCGTGTCCAGTTCCCCACCGCGTACCGGCGCCCCGCTCTCCACCAGCTCGTTGGCCCGGATGATCAGGGGGTGGATGACCGAGAAGCCGAACAACATCAGCCCCATGGTCGTGAAGAACTTGGTCACCACCCATCGGCGTCGCATCAGGCCCCACTTGGTCCCGGTGGAGACGAGGATGCCGCTGATGAGGGTGAACATGCTGGTCATCCCGAGGAAGAGATCGTCCAGCAGACCCAGGGTGCGGTACATGGCGGCCTGGTGCTCGGCGCTGCCGGTGAGGACGGCGGAGGCCATCATCGCGGACATGCCGGTGACCAGCCCCAGCCAGCCCACCCCGACCATCACGTGGATGGTGAGGATGACCTTGCGCAGTCGGGGGGAGATCATCCGGTTGCCGTCCCGGACCCGGGAGAGCCACCGGTTGGCGGAGGGCGCGTAGAGCAGGACCAGGCCCACCACCGAGGTGATGAAGCTGAGGGCGGCCAGGCTTCCCTGGAGGGGGCCCACGAAGGGCCTGCCGACACCGAGCAGTCCCAGGCCGGTGAAAAGCAGTCCCAGGCCGGTGAAGATGGTCAGCAGGACCCGGCCCCACTGCCGGCCGGCCCGAACCATCTCCGCGAAAAGGCCGAACAGGGCGCAGAAGGCGCTGGTCAGTATCAGGTCACCGATGGCCGCGGTGCCCTCTCCCCGGTTCAGCTGGTCGCCGATCTCGAAGAAGTTGCTGGCGATGGCGGCGAGCGTGGCGACGATCACCATGGCGTAGGCCCAGCGGAGGGAGAGGGGGAAGGGGGGCGGCGCATCCCCCTTGCCGGGCCCCCCGGGGTCCGGTGACGGACCCGGCCGGGACCGCGGTCCCGGCCGGGCGGTGTGTGATGTCCGGGCGGTACTCAACTGTCGCGCCTCCTTCGGTACCGGGCGCGACTGCCCAGCGGCGAGGGCTGTGACGCGCCGTCGGTTGCAGACCTATGGGGCGTTCAGCCTTGCCGCGCGGCCTCGAAGGCGGCTCGAAGACCGGTGGACACCGAGGGGCCCGTCCGGTCCTCCCGCGACGTCAGGGGCGGACGGTGTCCAGCGAGTGCACGAATTTATCGAGCAGGCGGGCGAATTCCCGCTGCTCCTCCTCCGGCCAGCCCTCGAGCAGCCGGGCGTAGAACTGCTGGCGGGTGTGGTGGGCGGCGCTCACGGCCGCCCGTCCGGTGTCGGTGAGTTCCAGGCAACTGCGCCGACCGTCCTCCTGGGAGGCCACCCGAAGAACGTGTCCGCTCTTGACCGCCGCGGTGACGAGGCGGCTGGCCCGGGAGGGGTCGATGGCGAGACGGTCGGCGACGAACCCGACCGTGACCGGCTGATCGGGCCGGGCCGCCCCCTCGTCCACGGCGTCGATGACGGCCAGGGTGTTCAGGTCGATCGGCTCCGGCATCTCCTCCGCCACGGGCCTGGCGAGGCTTCGCCGGGACTGGCGGCGACGGATCCGCACCATGGCCGTCTCGATGGCGGTGAGCACGTCCTCGTCCACCGGACTCGCGGTCTCCCTCACCCGTGCGGGTGGGGCCTGTGCAGGTGTGGTCATCTCGTCATCCCCACCGGGTTCCGATCATCGGTCCTTCTCTCCTCGAGCTTTCCAGCTTAACCGCATACGAGTGGACATGGCACCATCAGGCATGGAACACTTATATGAGTTAGTCATTCATGTGAAAGCAATCTACATCAGTAGGGGAATCCCGTGTCCGACACACTCCGCACCTCCCGCC
>NZ_VKHS01000225.1 GCF_014141525.1 Streptomyces calidiresistens | reverse complement strand
CTGCGGGGGCGCGCCCTGGAGCGGTTGGGGCGCGGTTGTTGATGGCCAGCGGCCTGTTCGTGGCCGCCGAGTTCGCGCTGGTCGCGGGGCCCGCCCGGTCGTACACCGCCCGGGGCATGGCGCCGAGGGAGGTGGCCCGACTGCTGGGGGGCCAACCCGACCTGACCGGTGTCCAGCGCGGTCAGATCGGCGTGGTGGCCCACTTCCTGCGGGGCGCGAAGGGGGTCGCCGCGTGGCCGTTCGACGGTTCCGGTACCGCACTGCGGGAATCCGGCTCGGCCTGGTACTACACCTGGGCCACCACCCCTCTGGGAATCGATGCGCCACCCGGGGTCGAGTTCGTGCCCATGATCTGGGGCGCCGACTTCGTCACGCCGCAGGCCCTGGCCGAGGCGAGGGCAGCCGGGCCGTACCTGTTGGGCTTCAACGAACCCGACCTCGGGGAGCAGGCGAACATGGGTGTCGAGGAGGCTCTCGACCTGTGGCCGCACCTGGAGGCCACGGGCAACATCCTGGGCAGCCCCGCGGTCGCGTACGGCGGGGACACCCCCGACGGTTGGCTGGACCGCTTCATGAGGGGTGCCGAGGCTCGCGGGCTGCGGGTCGACTTCATCGCCCTGCACTGGTACGGATCGGATTTCCGAACCGAGGCCGCGGTGGAACATCTGCGGAGCTACCTGACCGCCGTGCACGAGCGCTACGGCAAACCGATCTGGTTGACCGAGTACGCCCTGATCGACTTCTCCCACGGCACCCGCTACCCGAGCGAGGCCGAACAGGCCGCCTTCGTGACCGCCTCCACCCGAATGTTGGAGAGCCTGCCCTTCCTGGAGCGTTACGCCTGGTTCGGGTTGGGGACCGAGGAGGAGGGCCCGGGCACCGCCCTGTTCCGCAGCGGAGGGGTTCCCACCGACAAGGGCCTGGCCTTCCGCGACGCCCCCTGATCCCGGTGGTCCGGACGGTGATGCCCGTGCAGCCGGGGACCGCCGGGCACGCCCGGGTGAGCGCGGCGTGGACGTTCGCCGGATTCGCTCCCGGGATGTCCGGCCCGGTGATCCGCACCTCCATGCCGAGGTCGGCGAAGCGCTGCGGGCAGGCCCGGTGGTCGGAGGGGACGGAACGCGTCGGATGGGCCCGGGGGCCGACGCAGTGGATGTGCGCACCACGGGCCCGGAAGTCCCGGCCCGTGGTGTGGATCGCGGTGCTCCCGGCGTTGATGCCGGTGTCGTAGCCGTTGCGGCGGAGCTCGGCGTTGGGGTCGGCGGCCCGTGCGGGGCGGAAGGCCACCTCGATGCGGTCATTTCCGGTGCGCCGCGGATTGGAGTCCCACCGGGCCCCCTCGTGCCGTCGCTGAACGCCTCGTTCACCGCGTCCCGGGAGCGGATCCGGCCGCGGTGGTGGCCGGTCACCCGGGTGATGTGGCGGGTCGTCCCGGACCGGAGCGAGGAGCCCTCCGCGCCCCGCTCCGGCACCCGCGTGGGAGACCGATCCGCGGGAGGGCTCGGCATCCCCTTCCATCCCGTTCGCGATGGTGACGCTGTCGAACCCACGGTTGAGGATGCCGGTGCGCCCCCTCGTTGAGCGGGTGGGCCGCGACGGCGGCGCCGAAACGGCGTCCGCGCTCGGGCGGCCGCGGCCCCCGGGGTTGTGGCTTCGGGGGAAAGCGGGAATCGAGTGGGTGGGATGCGGCGGAGCCCCGTCGGCGTGCGGAGGGAACGGCTCACGGTGGAATCGATCGCGGTGCCCGGTGGGGACCCGCGGGAGAAACTTTGCTCATGAACATGCCAGTGCGAACCCCGGGGGCGGATGGGCTCCTCCCGCACGGCGCACGGCGCACGGCGCACGGGGCTCGACGCGCCGCATGTTCGTGATACCGGCCATCGGCCGACCTGTCGGGCGGCGGGGAACGACGGGACGGTAATCCGATGTGCCCACACGGTTACGGGAAGCACTCGTCGGGGTGAAGCCCCGCACCGGGGGTCGCCTCCCGGCTCAGCGCGCGGGCGCCGCCACGCTCACCCGCTCGACGAGGGTGGGGGAGAGGATACGGCGCACGGGGCCCGTCTCCCCGTCGGTGATGCGCCGCAACAGCAGGTGCAGGGTCTCGCCGGCCACCTCGTCGAAATCCGCCCGCACCGTCGTCAGCGGAGGGATGTAGTACGCCGCCTCCGGCACGTCGTCGAAACCGATCAGGCTCACATCCCCGGGAACGGACCGGCCGCGCTCGTGCATGGCGCGCAGGATGCCCAGGGCGAGGTGGTCGTTGGCCGCGAACACCGCCGTCACCTCGGGCATCCGCGCCAGCATCTGCCCCGCCCGATACCCGGCGGCGGCACTCCAATCGGCCGGAGTCACCGGCGGGACCTCGGCCCCGGCCTCCTCCAGGGCCCGCCGCCACCCCCGCACCCGGCCGGCTGCGTCGAACCAGTCGGACGGGCCCGAGACGTGCCACACCGTGGGGTGGCCCGCCTCCAGCAGGTGACGGGTGGCCGCCATGGCTCCCGCCTCCTGGTCCACGGTGACCAGCGCGGTCCCGCGCAGGGGGTCTCCGTCCACCGTCACCACGGGAACCGTGGAGGGGATCTCGGCCAACGCCTCGTTCGCCGACGCCGTGGGGGCGATGACGACGATGCCGGCCACCCGTTGGTCGCGGTGGTGCTCCACCGCCGCGGCGATCGATGGCCTGTCCAGCACCCCCACCCGCCGCACACTCACCGAGAACCCCGCGGTGCCCGCCGCCCACTCGAAAGCGGCCAACAGGGACGCCGGGCCGAAGAGGGTGGAGTTCGGCGCCACCACGCCGAGCAGTTGGGAACGGCCGGTCGCCAGGGTGCGGGCCGCGCGATTGGGCCGGTACCCCAGCTCCTCGATCGCGGCCCGGACCCGCAGGCGGGTCTGCTCCCGAACATTGGGGTGGCCGTTGAGCACCCTGGAGACCGTCTGGTGCGACACCCCCGCCAGGCGGGCCACATCGGTCATGGCCGGGGCGCGCGTGACCCGGCCCTCCGCCGAGACGTCCTCCACCCCTACCCCCTCGGATTCCGGCGATCCGGCCCGTGCCGCCGGCCGGGCCGCGGCTCCCGGCGAGTCCACGCAGTCCACCTCCCGATCGAACGGCGGGGCGGACCCGACCACCGGAACCCGAGGTGGGCCCCGGAAATCGGGGTGAGGGCTAACATCCACCGAATCCGACGCGGCGTCAATACCTGAAAATCACCCTGAAATTGGGGTTGACGCTCCTCATGTTAGCGCTCACTCTGAGACGCCTGTGATCCCGGTCACCCCACCCGTTGCCACGGGTGCGGATCGTTGTCGACCCCGGAGGATGAGCAGTGTTCGGGAAAATCGCCAGGTCCACCGCGGCCGTCCTGTTACTCGCGGCCCTCGCCGGCTGCGGAGGGGGATCCGACTCGGACGCCGGTCCCCCGGGCGGCGCCGACGGCACGATCACCATGGGCTTCTCGCAGGTGGGTGCCGAGAGCGGCTGGAGGACGGCCAACACGAAATCCATCCGGGAGGCCGCGGAGGCCGCGGGCGTCGACCTCCGCTTCTCGGACGCCCAGCAGAAGCAGGAGAACCAGATCAAGGCGATCCGCTCCTTCATCCAGCAGCGGGTGGACGTCATCGCCTTCAGCCCCGTGGTGGAAACCGGGTGGGACGCCGTGCTGCTGGAGGCGCGGCGGGCCGGGATCCCCGTGATCCTCACCGACCGTGCGATCGACTCCGACGACACCTCGCTGTACGAGACCTTCCTCGGCTCCGACTTCGTCGAGGAGGGGCGGAAGGCGGGCCGGTGGCTGGTGGACAACACCGAGGGACCGGTCAGGGTGGTGGAACTCCAGGGCACCACGGGCGCCGCCCCGGCCATCGACCGCAAGGAGGGATTCGAGGAGGTCATCGCCGAACGTCCCGACATCGAGATCGTGGCCACGCAGAGCGGGGACTTCACCCGCGCGGGCGGCAAAGAGGTGATGGAGGCGTTCCTGAAGTCCACCCCCGGGATCGACGTGGTCTACGCGCACAACGACGACATGGGCCTGGGCGCCATCGAGGCGATCAAGGCCGCGGGTCGGGAACCGGGCACCGACATCACCATCATCACCGTGGACGCGGTCAGGGACGGCATGCAGGCCCTGGCCGACGGCGAGATCAACTTCATCGTCGAGTGCAACCCGCTGCTCGGCGAGCAGCTCATGGACCTCGCGCGGAAGGTCGTCAACGGCGAGGAGGTCCCCGCGAGAGTGGTCACCGAGGAGACCACCTTCACGCCGGAGGAGGCCCGGGCCGTGCTCTCCGAGCGCGAGTACTGAGCCCACCCGCCGCCGAACGAACCGGGCCGGGGACGACGACCGGCCCGGGCCCGGTGGACCCCGGACATCGCACCGGGGTCCACCGGGCCCACGGCGGGGACCACCCCATCCACGACGACGAAGGTGGTGAACATGACCGAACCCTCGGTGCACCGGGAGAGCCCGGTGATCGAGATGAGCGGCATCGACGTCGAGTTCCCCGGCGTCAAGGCCCTCTCGGGGGTCGACTTCCGGCTCCTCCCCGGCGAGGTGCACGCCCTGATGGGGGAGAACGGGGCGGGAAAATCCACGTTGATCAAAGCGCTCACCGGGGTTCACCGGCCCAGCGCCGGCACCATACGCCTCCGCGGTCGCCCGATCTCCTTCGCCGACCCGGCCGCGGCCCAACGGGCCGGGATCAGCACCGTCTACCAGGAGGTCAACCTGTGTCCCAACCTGTCCGTCGCGGAGAACATCCTGATCGGACGGGAACCACGCCGTCGAGCCGGCATCGACGGCCGGGCGCTGCGGGCCCGGGCCGCCCGGCTGCTGAAGCGGGTGGGATTGGACATCGACCCCGCCTCCCGACTGGACACCCATCCGATCGCGGTGCAGCAACTCGTGGCCATCGCCCGCGCCCTGACGGTGGAGGCCCGGGTGCTGGTCCTCGACGAACCCACCTCCAGCCTGGACGCCGACGAGGTCGCCGAACTCTTCCGCATCATCCGGGTACTGCGCGACGAGGGTGTGGCCATCCTCTTCGTCTCGCACTTCCTCGACCAGGTGTACGAGATCGCCGACCGGCTGACCATCCTGCGCAACGGCCGGGCGGTCGGGGAACACCCGACCGCCGAACTGGGACGCCTGGACCTGGTGGCGGCCATGCTCGGTCGGGAACTCGACACCCTGGAGAAGGTGGAACGCCGGGCCCGGGACCACACCCCCGGCACCACGCCGGTGCTCCGGGCCCGGGGCCTCGGCAGGAAGGGGGCGATCGCCCCCTTCGACCTCGACATCCACGCCGGTGAGGTGGTCGGCCTGGCGGGACTGCTGGGCTCGGGGCGCACCGAGACCGCCCGGCTGCTCTTCGGCGCGGACCGACCGGACAGCGGCACCCTCGCCATCGGCGGGCGAACCGTCCGTCCCCGCGGCCCACGGGCCGTGATCTCCCGGGGCGTCGCCTTCTGCTCGGAGGACCGCAAGGGCGAGGGCATCATCGAGGGCCTCAGCGTGCGCGACAACCTGGTGCTCGCCGCCCAGGCCGCCCGCGGCTGGGCCCGGCCCGTACCGCGCCGTGTCGCCGAGGCACTGGTGGAGGAGTACATCGACAAACTCGACATCCGCCCGGCCGACCCCCAAGTCCCCATCGACAGCCTCTCGGGGGGCAACCAGCAGAAGGTGCTGCTCGCCCGATGGCTGGTGACCCGACCCCGCCTGCTCATCCTCGACGAACCGACCCGGGGCATCGACATCGGGGCCAAGGCGCAGATCCAGAAGGTGGTGGCGGACCTGGCCGTCGAGGGCACGGCGGTGCTCTTCATCTCCGCCGAGGTCGAGGAGGTGGTCCGGGTGTCGGACCGGATCGTGGTCCTGCGCGACCGGCGCAAGATCGCCGAACTCGCCGGCCACGAGGTCTCCGTGCGGGACGTGGTCTCCGCGATCGCGGCCCGGGACGACGCCACGGGGAACCATCCGATGGCGGTGACCCGATGAGCCGGCGTCATCTCCTGTGGCCCCTGGTCGCCCTGGCCGGCCTCATCCTCCTCAACGTGATCGTCACCCCGTCCTTCCTGCACCTCGGACTGCGGGACGGGCACCTCCACGGCAGCCTCGTGGACATCCTCCGCAACGGCGCCCCCACCCTGCTCATCGCGGTCGGCATGACCCTGGTGATCGCCACGCGCGGGATCGACCTGTCGGTGGGGGCGGTCGCCGCGATTTCCGGCGCCATCGCCTGCACCTGGATCGCCGGGGGCGGCCACGCCCTCACCGCCGTGCTCCTCGCCCTCGGCACGTGCCTGCTCGCGGGAGTCTGGAACGGACTCCTCGTCTCCGTGGCGGGCATCCAACCGATCATCGCCACCCTGGTGTTGATGACGGCCGGACGGGGGGTGGCGATGCTGCTCACCGAGGGGCAGATCGTCACGGTCAACGACCCCGCCTACCGCTGGATCGGATCGGGTTACCTCGTGCTGCCGGTGGCCGTCCTCATCGCCCTGGCCGTCCTCGGAGGGGTCGCCCTGCTGACCCACCGCACCGCCCTGGGAACTCTCGTCCACGCCGTGGGAACCAACCCCGGCGCGGCCGGCCTGGCCGGCGTCCGTTCCCGCACGATCATCGCCACGGTCTACGTCTTCGCCGCGCTCTGCGCGGGGGTGGCGGGCCTGATGATCAGCTCCAACGTCAACGCGGCGGACGCCAACAGCGCCGGGCTGTGGATCGAGATGGACGCGATCCTCGCGGTGGTCATCGGTGGCACCTCCCTGGCCGGGGGCCGCTACTCCCTGTCCGGAACACTGGTCGGCGCCCTGGTGATCCAAACCCTCACCACCACCGTCTACACCATCGGAATCCCGACCAACGCCACCCTGGTCTTCAAGGCCGTGGTCGTGATCACCGTGTGCCTGCTCCAGGCCCCCCG
>NZ_VKHS01000224.1 GCF_014141525.1 Streptomyces calidiresistens | reverse complement strand
GGGCGGGGGGTCCGCCGGCGGGTGCCGTCGGGACGACCGCGCCGCCGGCCGGTTCGAGCGGGGCGCCCGGGGAGGGCTTCCCGGAATGCGATGCGGTCACGGGGTCCGTCCGTCCCGCCCCGGCGCGACATCGGGTGCGTCCCGTTTCCCGGCCGCGCTCCGCAGGGCTTATCGATATCCGTCTATGTCTTGTGGATCATCATGGCATCTGATTTGATCAGCATCAAGATAGATGGATATCTAATCAGGGAGGGCTCGTGGAACGGGTCGAGGTCGTCGTGGTGGGCGGCGGACAGTCCGGGCAGGCGGCGGCCCGGGCCCTGCGCGCCCGGGGGCTCGCGCCGGTGGTGCTGGAGGCATCCGACCGGCCGGCGGGCTCGTGGCCGCACTACTACGACGGCCTCACCCTCTTCTCCCCCGCCCGGTACAGCGCCCCGGCCGAGCTGCCCTTCGACGGGGACCCCGACCGGTACCCGGGGCGGGACGAGGTCGTCGCCCACCTGCTGCGCGGCGCCGAACTCCTGGACGCGCCCCTGCGCCTCCGCACCCGGGTGCGGGAGATCCGCCCCCGCTCCGACGGTTTCGAGGTGACCACCGCCGACGGCGAACGGTGGGCGGCCCGGGCCGTCGTCACGGCCTCCGGTTCGTTCGGCAACCCCCACCGACCCGCCCTGCCCGGCCCCGGCCCCTTCACCGGCACCCTCCTGCACGCGGCGGAGTACCGGGAGCCCACCCCCTTCGCGGGGCGGCGCGTGGTCGTCCTCGGCCTCGGCAACTCGGCCGTGCAGATCGCGGCCGAACTCGCCGGCGTCGCCCGGGTCACCCTCGCCGGCCGGGGACGCATCCGCTGGACGCCGCAGCGCCCCCTGGGCCGGGACCTCCACCACTGGCTGGGCGTCACCGGCCTGGACACCGCTCCCGTCGGTCCACTGCTGCGCACCCCGCCCCGGCAGCCCGTGATCGACGACGGACGGTACCGGGCGGCGCTGCGGGCCGGCGGGGTGCGGACACGGCCGGTGTTCACCGCCGTGGAGGGGAACCGGGTCACCTGGCCGGACGGCGTGGTCGAGGAGGTGGACACCGTCCTCCTCGCCACCGGATACCGTCCCGACCTCGGTTACCTCGCCCCGCTGGGGGTCCTCGACCGCCGGGGCGTCCCCCGGCACCGGGGCGGCCTGTCCACCGTCCGGCCGGGCCTGGCCCATCTGGGGTTGGAGTGGCAGCGGAGCCTGGCCTCCAACACCCTGCGGGGCGTGGGACGCGACGCCCGTCACGTCGCCCGGGCGCTGGAGCGGTTCCTGCGGCGGGGGTGAACAGCCTCGGGGAACATCGGTGCAGGGGTTGGCACCAAGCCGTTCCGGCCCCGGGAGCATCGGTACAACCGTCGGCTCCGAGGTCGATCACGGTCGTGAGGTACCGGGTGGTTACCGGGTGGGCTCCGGCTCCGCTGCCGCACACGGGCCGGGGGCCCGCCGGCCTTCGGGGCGGCGAAGTCGGCGCGGCCCTGCTCGACGGGGTCGGGGTGCGCCTCGCGCTCGGCGTGTTCGGCGAGTGCCCGATGGATGCTCGCCGCCGAGGGGTTCCGGCCCGTGCGTTTGCCGGTGGGGATGACCGGGTCGGACCGGGGCTGCTCGACGGACTCGCCGCCCCGACGGCGCCGGAGCACGATGTGGAGCACGTCGTCGGTGATGACCGGAGCGCCGGCCGCCGTGCTCCCCCTTGGGTACCGCGGTGTCGAGCCCTTCCGGGGTCGACTCGCCGATGTTCTCCCGCTCGGTCCCCGCCATCGCCACGAAGAATGCGAACAGCGGCCTCCCCGGGCCGGTGGGGTCGTGGATGCCGGGTAGGGGCCCGGCGAGCGCGGTGGGTCCGGCGGTGTCGCGACCGAGCCGCTTCATCCCGTACACGGTGAGGATGAGACGCCGGTGCGGGGAGTGCGCCCCGACCTCCCGCGCCGTCCTCGGCGCCTCCTCGAACTTCGGGCGAACCCGCATCCGGGTGCCGATCTCCTCACCGAAGATCTTGTTCCCCGGGATGCCGTGCCCGACCTTCGCGCGGGGCGGCTCGGGTTGGTCGGGTGGGACGTTCACTCTTCGTCGGGGATGCGGATGGCGAGGATGGCGATGTCGTCGTGGCCGTCGCCGGGGTGGTGGTCGGCGAGGGCGTGTACCAGGGCGTCCAGTGGTTGGGCGGCGTGGGTTGCGGCGAGGTCGGCGAGGGCGTTCAGGCGATCGTCGATGGGGTGGGCGGGATGTTCGACGAGGCCGTCGGAGAACAACAACACGATGGCGCCCGGCGGCAGCTCGTGCGTGTGGTCGGGGCGGTGGATGTCGGGGTCGACGCCGAGGGGGACGCCGGGCTCCCCGTGCAGGTACCGGGCGGACCCGTCGGGGGCGAGGATCAGGGGTGGCAGGTGGCCGGCGGTGCTCCAGTGGAGCGTCCACCCATCAGCGGTGGGCTCGATCCTGACCAGGCACGCGGTGGTCACCGGCAGGTCGGTGATGGCGTGGACGGTGCGATCGAGCTGGGTCAGCACCGAACTGGGCGGGGTCCGACGGTCGTAGAGCAGGGCGCGGAGCATGTTGCGGGCCTGGGCCATGGCGGCGGCCGCGTGCAGGTCGTGGCCGACGACATCGCCGATGACGGCCGCGCAGGCCCGGTCGGGCAGGACGACGGCGTCGTACCAGTCGCCGCCGACGCCGGCCGGCTCGGCCGCGGGGCGGTAGACCGCGGCGCCGGAGAACGGCGTCAGGTCGGGCAGGGTGGGCAGCAGCAGCCGCTGGAACTGTGCGGCACTGTCGCGCATGTAACCGAACAGGCGGGCGTTCTCGATGGCGATCCCGGCGGCTCCCGCCAGAGCGCGCACGATGGCCTCGTCGTCCTCGTCGAACGGTTGGCCGTCCCTGCGCTCGGAGAGGTAGAGGTCTCCGTAGATCTCACCGCGAACGGTGATCGCCACGCCCAGCAGCGTACGCATGGGCGGATGGCCGGGCGGGAAACCGACCGAGGCCGGATGCGAGGGGATGTCCTCCACACGCAGCGGCTCGGGATGGTGGATCAGATGCCCCAGGACGCCCCGGCCGTGCGGGAAGTCGATCCCCGCGAGCGCGGCGCGTTCCTCGTCGGTGAGACCGGCGGTGATGAACCGCTCCAGGTGATCCCCGGAAGGGGCGAGGACACCGAGCGCACCGTAACGCGCCCCGGCCAGGTCCATGGCGGTGGTGACGATCCGGTGCAGCACCGTCGGCAGATCCAGGTCACCGCCGATCGCCACCACCGCCGACAGCAACCCCTGCAACCGGTCCTTCGCCCGGGCCAGCTCCCGCAACTGCTGCGCGATCCCCTCCAACTGCTCGTCCGGCTTCGGCCCGAGCCCGGGCAGGTGCCCCTGTCCCGGTGCGCCGGCCGGTTTCTCGTCGGCGTTCACAGCACCCTCTCGCTCTCGTCCCTCAGCGTCACGCTACGCACCACGCCGTCACCCCGCCGGGAGCACACACCGCACGGCCCCGCCCCCGGCGCGCGTCCGGTGAGGACAGGACACACCCGGAACCAGCCCACATGTTGCCGCAATACGGCAGGACCGGTGACGCTTCCGCTGCCGCTGCGGCCTTTCTCCGCCCGGCGCGTTCGGACCGGCCCCGTGCCGCAGGGTGTGCACGGTCAAGCCTCGTGCTCCCCCGTCCCTCCGTGGAGCGCGCGTGCCGGGTCCCTGCCGTGTCGGCGCGACAGGAACCCGGCTGTCTCCCGTCCCGGCCTTCCGTCACCGAGATTGCTCCCGGCTGTCCGGAGGGGTGTCCCTCCCCCGTGATCAACGATCTTCGAGGGAATCCCAACGCGGCACTCGATCACTGTGCCGGGTGACCGGGATCAAACGCTCGGCGTCAACCGCTGTACCGATGTTCCCCGGGGCCGGTGAACCACGTGCCCCGGAACCGACGGACCGCCGGGGGGGGACGGGAAACCCGAGGTCACCCCCTTCCCGCGGAAAAACGTCCGCGAAGTGTCGGTGGCGGGGGGTAGGGTCCGTCTCCTTCCCCGACCCGGCTCCGAGGAGACAGGCATGTCCGCCGCACCGCACGAGTCCGCCCCGGCTTCCGACGCCGCCGCGCCGCATCCCGCCGACAGCCACGACGTGATCCGGGTGCGAGGCGCCCGGGAGAACAACCTCCGCGACGTCTCGCTCGACATCCCCAAGCGCCGGTTGACCGTCTTCACCGGCGTCTCCGGATCCGGCAAGTCGTCCCTGGTCTTCGGGACCATCGCCGCCGAGTCGCAGCGCCTGATCAACGAGACCTACACGGCCTTCCTGCAGTCCTTCATGTCCACCCCGTCCCGTCCGGACGTGGACGAGCTGCGCAACCTCAGCGCCGCGATCGTGGTGGACCAGGAGCGGATGGGCACCAACTCCCGCTCCACCGTCGGCACCGTCACCGATGCCCACGCCATGCTGCGGATCGTCTTCAGCCGGCTCGGCACCCCCTACGTGGGAACGTCCGGCGCCTTCAGCTTCAACCTCCCCGAGGGCATGTGCCCGGGGTGCGAGGGCCTGGGCCGGGTCTCCACCGTCGCCGTGGACGAGATCGTCGACCGCGAACTGTCCGTCAACGACGGCGCCATCACCGTCCCCGGCTTCGCGGTGGACTCCTGGTACTGGCAGATCATGGTGGCGTCGGGGTTCTTCGATCCGGCGAAGCCGGTGAAGGACTTCACCCCCGAGGAGTGGGAGGCGTTCCTGCACAAGCCGGCGGTCAAGGTGAAGGTCGGCTCCAACTCCATGACCTACGAGGGGTTGATCACCCGGATCCAGCGGTCCTACCTGTCCAAGGACCGGGAGTCGATGCAGTCCCACATACGGGCCTTCGTGGACCGGGCCGTGGTCTTCACCACCTGTCCCGACTGCGACGGCGCCCGGCTCAACGCCGCCGCCCTGTCCTCCACCATCCGGGGCGTGAACATCGCGCAGTGCTCGGCGATGCAGATCACCGACCTCGCCGAGTTCATCCGGTCCGTCGAGGAACCCTCGGTGGCCCCGCTGATCGCCGGGCTGCGGCAGGTGTTGGAGTCGCTGGTGGAGATCGGCCTGGGGTACCTCAGCCTGGACCGCACCTCGGCGAGTCTGTCGGGGGGTGAGGCCCAACGGGTGAAGATGGTCCGCCATCTGGGGTCCAGTCTGACGGATGTCACCTACGTCTTCGACGAACCGACCGCCGGGCTGCACCCGCACGACATCCGCCGGATGAACGACCTGCTGTTGCGCCTGCGGGACAAGGGCAACACCGTGCTGGTGGTCGAGCACAAGCCCGAGGTGATCAGGATCGCCGACCACGTGGTCGATCTCGGTCCCGGCGCCGGCACCGACGGCGGCGAGGTCCGGTACACCGGGGACGTGGCGGGGCTGCGCGCCTCGGAGACCCTCACCGGTCGGCACCTGGACCACCGGGCGCCGCTGCGCGAGCGGGTCCGCGAACCGCTGGGTCGGGTCTCCATCACCGGCGCCGACCTGCACAACCTGAAGAACGTCTCGGTGGACGTGCCGCTGGGCGTGCTGACCGTGGTCACCGGCGTCGCGGGGTCGGGGAAGAGCTCCCTGATCCACGGCTACCTGGCGAAGCAGGACGGGGTCGTGGTCGCCGACCAGTCCCCCATCAAGGGCTCGCGGCGCAGCAACCCCGCCACCTACACCGGTCTGCTGAACCCCATCCGTACCGCCTTCGCCAAGGCCAACGGGGTACGGGCGGCGTTGTTCAGCGCGAACTCCGAGGGCGCCTGCCCGCAGTGCAAGGGCATCGGTCTGATCTGGACCGACCTCGCGATGACGGCCGGGGTCGCGACGGTGTGCGAGCGGTGCGAGGGCAAGCGGTTCACGCCGGAGGTGCTGGCGCACACCCTGCGCGGGAAGAACATCGCCGAGGTGTTGGAGATGTCCATCGCCGAGGCGCGGGAGTTCTTCGACAAGGGCCAGGCACGGGTGATCCTGGACCGCCTGGTGGACGTGGGCCTGGGATACCTGCGGCTGGGGCAGCCGCTCAACACCCTCTCCGGCGGCGAGCGGCAGCGCGTGAAGCTGGCCGTGCACATGGCCGAGAAGTCCGCGCTCTACGTGCTGGACGAGCCCACCACCGGACTCCATCCGGCCGACGTGGACCGGCTGTTGGGGCTGTTGGACCGCCTGGTCGACGACGGCAACACGGTGGTGGTGATCGAGCACCACCTGGCCGTGATGGCGCACGCCGACCGGATCATCGACCTCGGGCCGGAGGGCGGCCACGACGGTGGCGAGATCGTGTTCACCGGCACCCCGGCGGAGTTGATCGCCGAGGGCGGGGGACACACCGCCCGTCACCTGCGCGAGTACGTGGGGGCGGGAACGCACTGAGCCGGACGGGGGTCCCCGGGTAACGAATGGGGACGCGGATTGCCCCGGCGGGAAACGGTGGGGAAGACTGGCCCGCATCCATTCCGGGGGCGGCGATCGCACACCCGCCCGAGGGCCGGAGGAGCGCAGCGCGTCCCCGGCAGAAAGTGAGGGGGCCATGGTGTTCGGTTTCTTCCGCAGGCGGCGGGCGGCGAAGGCCGCGGCGGCCGAGGCAGCGGCGGCCGAGAACCGGGCGGAGACGACGACCGGTACGGGTGCCGGGTCGTCCGCCGAACCGAGCGGGACCGGGAGCGGCACCGCCACGGCGACCGCCGTCGAGCCGGCGGAGGACGCCGGTTCGACGGCCGTCGCGGCGGAGCCGGTGACGGTACCCGAGCCGAGGCGGGACACGCCGGAGCCGGCGGCGGCCGAACCGGTCGCCGAGTCGGAGCCGGCGACCACTCCGGTGGCGGAGCCCGCGCCGGAGCCGGTCGACCCCGCCCCGGTGGCGGAGCGCGAGCCGGTGGTGGAGGCGATGCCGGAGGCCGAACCCGCCGCCCCCATCGCCCCCGTCGGGGAA
>NZ_VKHS01000223.1 GCF_014141525.1 Streptomyces calidiresistens | reverse complement strand
GACACGCACCCCGCGCACGCCGCATCGCCCCCCGAATCCCCCCGCGGGCTCCCGGTGGGCTCCCGGCGGGTGGGGCCGGGCCCCGGCGATACCCTGACGGGGTGAGCGATCCCACTGCCCCCGACGGGCCGGACGGCAGCCACGAGGCCCCCACCCCCGGCGGTGCCGCCGGGACGCCGCCGAGCGGCCCCCGTCCCCGCCGCATCGCCCTGGCCGCCGCGCTGACCCTCCTCCAGGGAGCCGTCATCGCGGTCCTGGGCGTGGTGATGCTGGTCCTGGCGTTCACCGGGACCCCCGACAACCTCCTGCAGGCCCTCACCGGCGGGGTCACGGTGATGGTGCTCTCGCTGTTCCCCCTCCTCGCCGGTCGGGGGCTGTGGCTGCTGCGCCGCTGGAGCCGGGGCCCGTCGGTGATCGTGCAGCTCCTCGCCCTGCCCACGGCCTGGCAGCTGTGGGCCATGGGCGACATCTGGCAGGTCTCCGCCCCGGTGGTCGCGGTCGTGGCGCTGGTCGTGCTCGGGTGCCTCATGAACCCCCTCGCCGCCGAGGCACTGGGGGCCGTCCCCCGTGACACCTGACTCGGGCTCCGGCGGGCGGAAGCCGCTCCCGGCTCCCCCGTCGTTCCCGGGGGAACGACGGGGGAGGGGACCTCAGGCCGTGTAGGGGCGCCGGGCGCGAGCCGTGCGCAGCGCCTCCGCCCACCAGTCCAGCTGGTCCAGCAGGCCCTTCGCGGCGCGGGCGGCGGCCTCCTCGTCCTTCGGCCGGCCGTCCTCGCCGAAGGCGTCCCGGGCGTTGTGGAAGCTCAGGGCGTCACGCACCGTCATGGCGTGCATCTCGGGGAAGACCTGGCGCAGCTGCTCGGCCGCGCGGATCCCGCCGCTCTGACCACCGTAGGAGATCAGCCCGACCGGCTTGCCGAACCACTCCTCCCGGGTCCAGTCGATCGCGTTCTTCAGGGAAGCGGGGAAGCTGTGGTTGTACTCGGGGGTCACGACGACGATCGCGTCGGCCGCCGCGAGCCGGCCGGAGAGTTCCCGCACGTGGAGGGCGACCTCGGCGGGCGTCTCCTCCCCCCACCCGGGCATGATCAGCGGCAGGGGCAGCTCCCGCAGGTCGATCGTGTCGACTTCGTAGCGCCCGAAGGCCCGGGCCTCCCCGGCGAACCAGTTCGTCACGGTGGGGCCGAAACGCCCCTCCCGGACGCTTCCGGTCACCAGGGCGAGGCGCAGCATGGTCTCGGTCATTTCATCTCTCCCGAATCGGTGTTCCCGTGATGGGGTTTCAAGGATCGAAGTTGAAGTTGAGTTGAAGTCAAGTCACAGTGGTCCACATGGTCGAACTTTCGTGGAAAGCGGCGGAACTCACCGTCGGACAGGTCGCCGAACGCAGCGGTGTGGCCGGCTCGGCCCTGCGCTACTACGAGAAGAACGGACTCATCCACAGTCGACGGACGACCGGCAACCAGCGGCGTTACGCCCGGGACACCCTGCGTCGCGTGGCCTTCATCCGCGCCTCGCAGCGGGTGGGCATTCCCCTGGAGCGCATCCGGGCGGTACTGGAAATGCTCCCGGACAACCGCACACCCACCCCCGACGACTGGGCGAGGGTCTCGGCCTGCTGGCAGGACGACCTGGACCGACGCATCGCCCAGCTCGAGGAACTGCGTGACGGGCTGAGCGATTGCATCGGATGCGGCTGTCTCTCGATGACGACGTGCGGACTGGTCAATCCCCGGGATGTCGCGGCCGAGAGCGGCCCCGGCCCCCGCCGGCTCAACCACGTGTGAGGAGAACGACCCCGGCGGGACGGGGTCGGCCGGGATGAACGGTGGGGTGCGTTCCGATCACCCCCGCGGGGATTCGTGACCCCGGCCGTCATCCGGCGCTCCCCGTCCCGCGAGCCACCGATGCGGGCGGCGTCGTCGGTGTCGGGGCGCCGGTAAGAACGCTGTCACCAGCCGCAACCGGCGGTGATCAGTCCTCCGACCCGGTGGGTTGGGGCAGCTCCGGCGTGCTCGTCGCCTCAGCGGGTGCGATGCGACCACCCTCGAGTTCGGGCACGTGGTTGCAGATGGTGTTGCGGGAGACGCCGGGAAGCCTGGCGATCGAGGTGACGGTGTTCTCCGGGCGGGCGAGTAGGGCACCGCCGCCGAGGTGCGGGGAGCGTGCCCCGGTCGGTTGCTCGCGAACACCTCGGCGGCGGCCTCCTCCTCGCCCGGGCTCGGCTGAAAAACGTTGATCATGATCTTCCTTCCAGGTGGACACGGCCGTGGGGATTCACGGGGTCTCGTCGGGCGGTTCGTCGTCCCGCCGGTGGGGTTTCCGGTCGTACGGCCCCCGGTCGCCGGGTGGCCGCGCCCTCAGGCGCCGGCGGGGTTTCCGGCCGCTCCCTTCTCCCGGGCGGTGACGGGGGCGGGATCCGGGGCATCCCCGGTCCCGGGGGACGCCTTGCGCAGCACGGTGAGGATCAGGAGGACCGAGAGGGTCAGCAACGCCGCGGACAGCAGGGCGCCTGCGTGGAGACCGGAGGTGAAGGCATCCCTCGCCGCCGTCAGCAGGTTCTCCCCCACATCCCCGGGCAGGTGTCGGGCCTCCTCCAACGCGGCGCCGAGGGTGTCGTTCGCGGTGACCGCCACATCGGTCGGAACCTCGGCGGGCATCGTCTCCGAGAGCCGGGCGCGGTACACCGCGAAGCCCAGGCTCCCGATGAGGGCGAGACCGACCGCCGCCCCCAACTCGGTGCCGGTCTCCGAGAGGGCGGACGCCGAGCCGGCGCGCTCCTTCGGGGCGGAGGAGACCACCATGTCGGTGGACAGCATGGAGGCCGGCCCCATGCCGACGGCCAGTATCACGACGCAGGCCACGAGAAGGAGGGGCGAGGAGACGGATTCCACCCGGGTCAGGACCAACAACGCGACGACACCGAGGGACAACCCCCCCGCCATCAGGATCGGAGTGGAGATCCGTTTGGCCAGGGTCGGGGCCGTCATCGTCCCCACGATCATCGCCATGGTGATGGGCAACATCCACAGAGCCGTCGTCAAGGGCGTGAAACCCATGACCATTTGCAGATGAAGGGTGACGAAGAACATGATCCCCATCATCACGACACTGCTCGTCATGAGCAGGGTGAGGGACACACCGAAGGTCCGTGAGGAGAAGAGCCCCGGGTCCACCAAGGGGTTGGTGAGGGAACGTTGCCGCGCGATGAAGCGTGTGCCGAGGGCGAGCGCCGCCACGAGTACGAGCAGGGGCTTCCATCCCGGACCGTTCTCGGCGAAGTCCTTGAAGGCGTAGGTCACGCCCACCAATACGACGGTCGCCATGACCGCGCTCGGGAGATCGATGGAGCCGGCGTTCGGGTCGCGGTACTCCGGCAGGAGAAAGGGGCCGGTCACCAGGAGCAGCAGCATGATCGGCACACCGATCAACAGGACCGAGCCCCACCAGAAGTGTTCGAGGAGGACGCCGCCGACCAACGGGCCGGCCGCGGCGCCCCCGATGAAGCCGGCCATCCATATCGAGATGGCCCGCTTGCGCTGGTCCTCGGCGGGGAACATGTTGCGGATCAGGGACAGGGTGGAGGGCATGAGGGTGGCGCCCGCGATGCCCAACAGTGCCCTGGCCGCGATCAGCGTGGTCGCGGTGTCGGAGTATGCGGCCAGTGCCGAGGCCGCGCCGAAGCAGGCCGCCCCGATCAGCAGCAGACGTCGCCGGCCGACGCGATCCCCGAGCGCGCCCATGGTCACCAGAAACCCGGCGATCATGAACGGATAGATGTCGGTGATCCACAACACCTGGGAACCGGTGGGCCGGAGGTTGGCCGTGATCTCGGGCACGGCCAGGTGCAGTACCGACATGTCGATCGCTATCAGCATCGTCGGCAGGACCAGGACGGCCAGACCCACCCATTCCCGGGCGCCGGCGCGGAGAGGGGCCGGGTCAGTCATCGTGACCCCCCGTGGAATCCCGGATCGGGTCGGGCGTGGTGTCGGGGAGACGGGCCTCGGCCGGGTTGGACGGCCCGGGACGCGAGGTCCGGTGGTTTCCCGCGGGGCGGGAACGGCACTCGGCCGTCAGCTTTTCCGGCAGGGGGACCGCTCCACTCGGTTCGGGGGCGGTCAACATGTCGGCGTACAGGGCATCGGCACCTTCCCGGTACCGGGGCTCCTCCGGCAGAGGGGTCACCCCGTCCCGAAGAGCCTGCGCGGTCATCTCGGCCGGGGGGATGACCGGCCCGGCATCGCGGGCGACCGGATGGCGACACTTCTGGTCGTCGTCCCCGATGTCCCGGGGGGCCACGAGTTGGGGAACACGGTTGAACATCGCCGCCGGCATGGTTCCATCACCGCCGTGACGGATGATCGCCGAGCAACTCGGCAGTAGTTGGTTGAGGGGGAGGTGGTCCACGAGCCTCACGTTGTCCGGCACTTCGGAGCCGGGCGGCAACTGATCGTGGTTCAGGGTGGCGACGATCTCGGCATCGGGGTCCGCGAATGCGGCCCGCAGCTTCAGTACCTCGTCCCCCTTTCCCTCGAGGAATTCTCGCCTGCTCACTCCCGGGGACAGGCAGACGCGAGGTCGTGTCGGGCGCCGCCGCAGCCGGGAGGGCTCCGGAGTGGTTCCGTTGAAAGGAACCCAACGCATCGGCACGTTGCGCGGGTTGACGGGGTGGTGAAGAGCCTCGGGCAGGGGGTTCGCACTCCACTGACCGGTGAGCGGTTCCTCCGTGAAATTTTGGCCGAAATGTTGCAGGGTGGGAAGCATCGTCTTCGCCATCGCGTCTTCGCTTCCGGCCCCGTCGCCCGTGGAGGCCGATTGTTCCATCCTGCGGCGGTAGCGCTGCCGGGCCCATCCGGTGGAGTCGCGTCCCCACAGGAATCGTCCGTGCGCGGCTCCCACCGCGCGGGCCGCGATCGGGGAGGCAAAGAAGACGGGATCCCACAGGACGAGGTCCGGCTCCCACTCGCGAGCGAATTCAACCAGCTCATCCACCATGGGCTTTTCGTGGGAGGGGGTGGGGGAATCCGGGTGGGGAAAATGATGGGCGAACAGTGCAAGTCGGTAAGGCCCCGGCGCGACCCGGGCTCCTTCCTCGTCGGGCCCCATGCCCACCCCCTCCACGATCCGGTCCGAGGGGGTGTGGTTTTCCACAGTTGCCGCCGGAGCGCCGAGGTCGATCTCCTCGCCCGGTGGAACCGCGGTCGGACCGGTGACGCTGATCGCATCGGCCGGTTGTGGATTGGAGACGACCCGTACCCCATGCCCCGTGCTTCGGAGAGTCCGGGCGAGGGGAACCAGGGGATGGATATGGACGGGGGCGGGAACGCGGGTAAACATTAATCGCATGGGATGACGCCTCCTGGAGAGCGATTCGAGCGAATCGCCGGGTGAGTGAAGGGCGGTGCGTGATGCGCTGCTTTTCGGTGGGGGAATTCGGCTGCAACTCCCATTCCATGTGCTCATGTCACCGGGGTGGCGACGGCATGGTTGCGGGAATCGGCTTTCCGGAAGGCGTCGCAGGATGCGGCCGACGTGAAAGAAATTTCTCATGATTTTTCAGTGATTTGTCGTTGTGGTGGGAGGCCTTGTTTCCTCGACACTCTCCGCGGAGGAGCCGTTCCCACCGCCCCATCGCTTCGGTGGGTACGGCATGGCGTCCGGGACCTGCCACCTGAACACGGCGACCAGCAGCAGCGCGGATACTCCGGCGGCCACCGCGTAACCGGTGGTCACCGAGGTGTTGTCCACCACCGGCCCCAGCAGCAGGGGGGAGGCGAACTGGCCCGCGAAGCTCGCGGTACCGGACAGGGCGACGGCGCTGCCCCGCAGTTCCTGCGGCGCGGAGTCGCCGATGAGGACGGTCACCGCGGGAATCAGCAACCCCGTGCCCAGGCCGAAGAGCGCCATGGCGAGGGCCATCAGGACCGCCGTCCCGGTGGTCGCCAGGATCATGAAGGCCACCACCCACAGCGTCGCCGTGAGGCGCAGCATCCCGGCGTAGCCGAGACCGGCCCTCGCCCTGGCGTAGAACATCCCGACGATGCTCATGGCGATCGAGATGGACATGCCGATCACGGCCACCAGCAGGGGCGCGGTCACGCCGACCTCACCCAGTCGGATGGGAACGAACACCGCCAGGCTGTAGAGCAGCGCCGAGGAGACGATCATCAGGAGGTAGAGCCCCCGGAGGGCCGGGCTGCGCCGCAGGAACGGGAGCAGACGGGCCTTCTTCCCGGAGTCCGCCTCCCCGGGGGTCGGGTTGCCGCGGGGCAGGACGAGCAGGGTGGCCAGGCCCAGCGGGATGCCGATGAGGTGGATGGCGAACGGGGCGTGCCAGGAGATCCCGCCGACGGCGCCCGCCAGGAGCGGCCACACCACGCCGCCCAGGCTGATCGCGGTGGAGCGCCATCCCATCACCTTGTCGCGCAGCGCGCCGCGGTACTGTCCGAGCAGCGCCACCGTGGTGCCGGCGAAGACCGCCGCGGCGGCCACCCCGAACACGACACGGGAGGCGATCAGGGCTCCGTAGGTGTCGGTGAAGACACCGGCGCCCCCCGCGATGCCGTAGAGGACCAGACCGCCGGATAGGGGGCCGCGAACCCCCCGGCGGTCGATCACCCATCCCACCACGGGGGAGACGAGGGCGATGGTCAGACCGTGGACGGTGATGATGAGCCCCGCCCGGGTGCCGCTGACCCCCAGGTCACCCCGGATGATCTCCAGGACGGGGGATATGACCGCGCCGGCCATCACGGTCAGGGTTGACGCGAGGAGCAGGAGAACCAGCGGCGCCGGCTCGATACGGTGGGTCGCCGGGGCGTCGGCGACGCCGGACGGGGGAACGGGTCGGCTCATGGAGGGCTCCCGGAACGGTCGCGGTGCGGACTGTGGCCACTCTTCAACTTGAAGCGGACTTCAAGTCAAGGCGTGGGATGGGCGGGGTCGGGG
>NZ_VKHS01000222.1 GCF_014141525.1 Streptomyces calidiresistens | reverse complement strand
CTCCGAGACCTCACCGTCGGGACATACGCCGTGCGACGCGATCTGTTCGACCCCGGGGGTGACACGCCGGCCTCGTGGGTGGTGGTGCCGATGCTGCTGGTCCGACGCCGGTGCGACGGCCCCCGGGGGTCGGGGGCCGAGCGCTCCGCCGTCCTGGCTCCCGCGCACCGGGTCCCGGGGGGCATTCGAGCTGTCCGGCGGGGACATCGGCCCCCCTCCGCCGCCGCCCGGAAGAGATCCACCCCCCGTTTGATATCCGTGGTCATTCCGGTGCGCGACGGCGCCGGGACCCTCCCCTCCCAGTTGACCGCGCTGGCCCGACAGACCACCACCGTGCCGTGGGAGGTTCTGGTCGTCGACAACGGTTCGACCGACTCCACCCGGGCGGTGGCCGAGCGAGCCCGTCCCCGGTTTCGGTGTCTGCGGATCATCGATGCCTCCGATCGTCCCGGCGAAAGCCGTGCCCGCAACCGGGGGATCGCGGCCGCCCGCGGTGATTTCATCGCCTTCTGCGACGCCGACGACATCGCCGATCCCGGCTGGCTGGCCGCGTTGGCCGCGGCCGCCCGGGAGAACGACCTGATCGGCGGCTCCCTGGAAACCGCCGTTCTCAGTCCGGGTCGCGCCGATGAAAGCCCCTCACCGATGGACGCGCAAACGGATTTCCTGCCCTTCGCCAGGGGGGCGAACTGCGCCGCGTGGAAGGATGTCCTGACCGCGGTGGGGGGTTGGGACGAGCGTTACCGCGGTGGGGGTGAGGACATGGACCTCTCGTGGCGCGCGGAGCTGTGTGGTTATCGCGTCGGTTACGCGGCCGATGCCGTGATGCACTACCGACTGCGTGATCGGCTCCCCTCACTGGCCCGACAGAAGTGGAACTACGGTCGGTCCGGTGCCCGCCTGTTCGCCGCGTATCGCCATGCCGGCTTCGAACGACGTGACGGCCGAACCATCCTCACGAACTGGTGCTGGTTGCTCCTGCACCTCCCCGATCTGGTTCGGTCCCCCGCCCGGCGACGCCGCTGGGTCCGCTACGCGGCCCGCCTCTCCGGTTTTCTGGCCGGTAGTGTTCGGCAAGGGGTGCGGTATCTGTGACGGGCACCGCCCACCGCCCGGCGCCGGCCTCCCGGCGGGTTCCCGGCACCGTCCCACCCGGCCCCGTCCACGTACCGGCAGCACCTCTCGACGGTCCCCTCGGTGCGGGTCACCGGGTTTCGGCACCCTCCACCGTGGAACCGTGTCCCGCCATGACGAGACAGGTGTCCCGCATGGCGGCGACGATCGCGTGATCCTCGCCCCAGGCGTTGAGTTCCGGTCCCTCCCCGGCTTTCAGGGGTGGTACCGGGACCTGCATGATTTTGGGGTGGATACGACTGACCGGGGTCTCGTATCGTCCCACGAGCGACTCGGTGAGTTTCTCCCCCGGCCGCAGGCCGACGTAGTGGATGGGTAAGTCGGTGTCGGCACAGGCGAGGAGCCTTCGGGCGACATCGAGTATGCGCACCTGTTCCCCCATGTCCAGCACCAGGGCGTGGCCGAGGCTGCCCATCACGGCCGACTGCACGACCAGTTCGACCGCCTCCTCCACGGTCATCAGGTAGCGGGTGACCTCGGGGTGGGTGACGGTCACCGGGCGGCGCTCGGCGATCTGCCGGGCGAAAACGTACAGGAAGGATCCCTGACATCCCAAAACGTTCCCGAAGCGAACGCTCACGAATGACCGGTTGGTCTCG
Source organism: Streptomyces calidiresistens (assembly GCF_014141525.1). Lineage (GTDB taxonomy): Bacteria > Actinomycetota > Actinomycetes > Streptomycetales > Streptomycetaceae > Streptomyces > Streptomyces calidiresistens. The sequence continues at coordinate 5,237 of NZ_VKHS01000222.1, read as the reverse complement.
ATCGCCGCAGCCGCGGTGAGTCCCTCGGCGATTCGCTTCGAATAGCCGAGAACCCCTGCGGGATCGACGGCTTTGTCGGTCGATATGTTGACGAAATACTCGACACCGGTTTCGACTGCCGCACGGAGAACCGCCCTGGTACCGAAGACATTTGTCTTCACGGCTTCCCCCGGGAAATCTTCGAGAATGGGCACCCATTTGAGCGCCGCCGCATGAAAGACGATTTCCGGACGGCGGTCACGAAACAACCGGGTGAGCGTCCTGGAATCCCTGATGTCCGCCAGGAGAATGGATGGTGGTGTCGGAAGGGATCCCGTGGGCGTGCTCGTGGCGGCCAGGTGCAGAGCCGTTTCGTTGCGATCGAGCATCATGAGGCTCTCCGGCTTCCAGTGGGCGATCTGGCGACACAACTCGGAACCGATGTAACCGCCGGCCCCGGTGACCAGTACACGACGCCCCTTCAGGAATTCTGCACGGCTTTCCAGATCCGTGTGTATTCGTGCCCGCCCGAGTACTCTCTCGACATCGAGACCCGAATTTCCCTCGATCGACGAACCCGCACCCTCCGGCAGGAAAAATTTCTCGAACATGAAGCCGCCCTTCCTGGTTCACGAACCTCTCAGCCGACGTGCCGACGGAACCCGACGGAAAATTCCCCGATGGCCGGGGACGACCCCTCGGAAACTCGATCACATTGCCTTACCGGACACCCGCGGGCGGGAACACATTCCGACAGCAGGGACATTCCGCGCCGTATCGGTGAGCCGTCGTGGGCATGTTCCGCCATGCCATCCGGAGAGCAGCCGGAATCCTCACTCTATCGAGGGACCGGGGGATGCGTACCGTCTTTCTTGCGCCACACCCGGAGGACGCGCACCGGCCTCACGAGACCCCTCCGGCGCCACCGGCGGACGTCCGACCTCATCCCCGGGCGTCGAGGAATTCGTACGCCCCCCGCAACCGGGTGGTGCGCAGGAGGGAACACGTCCGATCCATGGTCAACCGGATGTCCAGGTCGCCGGGGGGCGCCACCTCGCTCCTCAGCCCCGGTGTCAGCCGACGGGGATCCAACCCGTCCCTGCGGGCCAGGAGAACCCCCAACTCGTAACGGTGCATGGCGTCCGGCCCCGCCACGTGGAGGACCCCGGTCGCATCCGACCCGGCGATCTCCACCAGCGCGGCCGCGAGATCGTCCACGTGCACCGGGCACCGGATGTCGTCGGTGAAGAGGACCCCGGCACGACGCCCGGTCGCCATGGCGCGCACGGCCCGTTCATGGGCGGAACGGCCGTGCCCGACGATGAGCGAGGTGCGCACCACCGCGGCGTCGGGCAGGATCGCCCTGACGGCCGTTTCGGCAGCCGCCTTGGCCGCGCCGTAAGGGGAAACGGGGTCCGGGAGGGCTTCCTCGGCATAGTGAACCGCGGCCCCGGAGAAGACGGCGTCGCTGGAGACGTGAACCAACCGACAGCCGATTCCCGCCACCACCATCGCCAGGCGCGCCACGCCGTCGGCCGTGACCGACCAATCCGCGTGACCGCCGGCGGTGTTGATGACCACCGTGGGCGCGATCGCGGTGAGCACCTCCTCGGCTTCCCGGGGGTCGCGGAGATCGACCCGGTGCCAGGTGACCGACGGCACCTCGCCGGCTCCCCTCCGATGGGTGGCCGCCACGTCCCACCCCACGGCCACCGCCCGGCGGAGCACCTCCTGTCCCAGGAATCCGCTTCCTCCGACGACAACCGCTCTCTCCACCATCTCCCCGCTCCCCTCCGCCGTTCGCCGAACCGGACCGGGCCGACTCGTCCACGATGGATCCCGGGGCGCCCCGGGATCCATACCGTGTCGCCCCGTGGCGGAATCCGGACGGCGGGGACGCGCCGACATCGATGTCCGGGCGGCGCGCCGCCGCGGGCGCCCCGTCGGTGCTCCCGCGCCGTTCCGTGAACGGCCGAAGGCCGGGCCATCGACCCTCCTCCAAGGACGAGTGGGTGACGTGAGGTTTCCCGTCGAAGTCCCGCCGACCGGAACGGTGACCGGCTTTTCCCCGCAAGCAGAGGCAAAACCTCCCGGTCCGCGCCTACACTCCGCACCGGGGCGTGATCACCCGACGACCCGTGGTCGACCGCGTCGGCGGATCCCACCGTCGAGCCCCCACCCGAGCATGTTGACAACATCAACGCAAAGACTTGATGCGTGTCAACGGTCACGGTGTACTCCCCCCCCGGGGACGTATCCACGTCGCGTGCGACGGGTTGAGGCGGGAGGGGCCAGTGGGCCCGGAGGCGGTCGGCGGACGGTTCCGGATCACCGGGACCGTGGGGCGCGGGAACACGGGTGAGGTGTACCGCGCCGAGGACATCGAGACCGCCCCCGACTCCCCGCACCGGGAGGTCGCGCGCAAGAGGTGTTGCGCGGCCGGACCGGGATCGCGGTGGACACCTCGGGCGCCGGACAGACCGTCGACCGTTTCCGCCGCGAGGTGCGCATCATGCGGATGCTCTCCCTCGGCCACCCCCACCTCACCCTGCTGATCGACTGCGGCGTGGACGGGGCGGTGCCGGACGCCCCGGCCGGGGGGCGGGGGCCTCCCCTATCCGGTCATGGAGCTGCTGGACGGCCATCCCCTCGCGTACCTCATCGGCGAGGAGCCCCAGCCCCGGTGTCCCGGGTCGCCGCGATCGGGGCGCAGATAGCCTCCGGCCTCACCGCCGCGCGCACCGCCGGGGTCCGTGCACCGCGATCCGAAGCCGGCCAACGTGATGCCGACCGGCGACGGCACCGTGAAGATCCTCGACTTCGGCATGGGCTCGATGGTCGACGACCCCGGCCCCGGCTCACCGAGGGGTTCGCACCGCACGAGATCGGGGTGGGCGCGCGCTTCAACCTCTCCCTGGACGCGGCCGAGAAGAAACCGCGGGCCGCCGACCTTCCCGTGCCGCGGGTCAAGGGGCGCTCCGCTCCGGGAGCCGAGGGAATACGACTGGCGACCATGCACGCCATGAAAGGGCTGGAGTTCCGGGCGGTGTACGTCCCGGGGGGCGGCGAGGGCACCATCCCGTTCGCCAGGGAGATCACCCCGCGTGAGGCGGACCCGTTGCAGCACGAGGCCGACCTGCTGCGGGAACGGTGCCTCCTCTTCGTCGCCTGCGCCCGTGCTCGTGAGGCCCTGAGCGTGACGTGGAGCGGGGAGCCGAGCCCGTTCCTGTCGTCGGCCCCCCGAGGCCCGGTCGGGTCGGTGCGGAGCCTCCGCGGGGCGTCGCACCGGTCTCACTCCTCCGGTGCCGGAGCCCCCGCGGTGAGGCCGTCACGCACGACCTCGGCGAGCCGGCGACTCAGCTCGTCCACTCGACGCATCCCCTCCTCGAACTCGGACAACGCCCGGAAGGCGGAGCCGTACCGCCTTTGCCCGGCGATACCCATGCGCGGGATGCGGGTCCCCCGGACGTCGAGGCGGTGGGTGCCACTGGCGCCGGTGGATCGGCGGGTGTTCGCGGCGCTGCGCAGGAATCCCCGCAGGTAGTCCGTGTCGAGCCGGTCGCTGGTCGAGACCGGCAACCCACCCTGGTACTCCACCGGTCCGGCCCGGATGAGATCGGCGACCCCGGTGGTGGCGCCGTCAAGTGAACCCGTGCCGCCGCCCGGTACGAGCCCGGGCAGCGGTGCGGCGAGACGACGGATCTCCTCCTCCAGTTCCTCGCGCAACGCGACGTACTCGCCGGGATAGTCGCGATGTCGGGCTTCGAGATGGTTCCCGGGGGTCGGATCGACGGTGTCGTCGAGGAGTTCGACCAGCGGCACGTCGACGATCTGCTCGGGACGGGGTTCCGGGAGGTCGTCGGGACCGTTGTCGGTCAGGTCGATCAGGCGCACGGTAAGGACGGTGTGGGCCCCCTCCCCGGGGCCGGGGCGGCGCAGACACCACAGGTGAACGGGCCGGGCACGGGAAGTGGCGGTTCCCGGCGGCAGGGCGACCACCTGACGCACGATGCCCCGGCGCACCGGTTCCGCCCGGATGCGACGCCCCGCCCCGCGGTAGGCGACCGAGGCCGGCATGACCATGAGCACGTGGCCCCCGGGTCGGGCGTGGGCGTAGGCGTGTTGGAGCCAGGCGAGTTCACCCTCGGCCTTGGAGGGGGTGCCGAGTTCCCACCGGGCGTCGAGCAGCAGCTCCTCCCGTCCCCACTCGGTCACGCCGGCCGGTGGATCGCAGACCACCAGATCCGCCCCGAGTCCCTGCCATTGATCCGCGCGCAGGGAATCAGCCGCCAGGACGCGCACGTCCGATCGGCCCATGAGGTCGGCCCGGAGCTGTGCGAAGCGGGCGCTGTCGGGGTCCACCTCCCGGCCCCGGCGCCGCGTCGCGGTGCCGGGGGCGACCGAGAGGAGCAGCATCCCGATGCCGCAGGCCGGGTCGAACACCGTGGCGTCGTCCGGAAGGTCGGGGGCGAAGTGGCGTACCGCCCGCACCACTCGCGCCGGGGTGACCTGATCGGAGCCCGCGCGCCGCGCGGAGTCCATGAACCGCTCGGTCAGGGCGTTCACCACATCGACGGGGGTGTCGCGGCGGGTCATCTCCTCGAGCCGCTCGGCCACCTCGTCCGGCAGTGTCGCCCGGGGCTCCCCGACCGGCACCCCAGCGAGCGCCGCCGGGGCCGTGACCATCTGATCCCCATACGCGGCCCGCACGGCCTGCCACAGCTCGGCCTCGGGGGACACCTCTCGGGTTTGCGCTGCGCGTCCAACCAGCTGCGTACTTCGGCGAGGGCGTAGAGCGGGCTGTTCGCGGCACCCGCCACCGGGGCGGGGAAGTCGTCGTAGCGCCGACGCCAGTTGGAGACGGCTGCCCGGGTGACTCCGGCCAGCCGGGCGATCTCGGCGCCGGTGACCAGGGGGCCGACCGATGAAGCGGCAGTGCCCGTCATGCTTCCAGCGTCTACGGAATCCCTTTCCTTATCCACGGAATGCCATGTTGACGACGTACACAACCTGATACCGGCACTCTCCGCACGGACGCCCTTCTTCGTCGACAAGTCACCCGGCGGGGCGGCGGCCCGGTTCAGTCCCATGGAAGCGCTTCACGCGGGAGACGCATCACATGATCGCCGGACCGCTCCGCCGGGAAGGGGCGAGCTTTCCGCGCGGAGCGGTCACCGCCCTCCCGCGGGTCCACGTCGGATGGCAGCTCTCGCATGGAGTGGGTGTGGTGGGGTGGGTGGTCCGGTAAGAGCGAGCCC
>NZ_VKHS01000221.1 GCF_014141525.1 Streptomyces calidiresistens | reverse complement strand
GTCCCGCCCGACCCCCTCCCGGGCGACTCCGTCGCGATGGACGACTCCGTTTCCCCGGTGGCCGGCTCCGTCGCCGTGGAGAACGTCGCCGTGGAGAACGCCGTCCCGGTGAGCCGCCCCGCCCGGGGGGAGCGGGCAGGGCGGAACGGGACGCGGACCGGACCCGTTGCGGGAGGGTTCCGCCCCGTCGGACCGGTGATCCCCCGCGCCACCCGGCTCGGGCAGGGGGGCGGAGAGGATGGCGGCGATCTCCGGACGGGTGGGTTCCCGGCCGTGCGTGAGCGGCAGCGCGTCGCGCACCCCCACCGAACGGGTGATCCACTCGCGGTCCAGCACCCGCCGCTCGTCGGCCTCCGCGACCAGGTCCTCGCTCTGGTTGTAGTCCCCGTCGGCGGCCTGGACGGCCCAGAGGTGGACGGCCACCCCGTGCTCCTTGGCCGACATCAGACCGGGCAGCAGGTCCCCGTCGCCGGTGACCAGCACGATGTCGGCGCAGGCCCGGTTGCGGGCCAGTTCGGTGAGCTCCGCGTGCATCGCGGCGTCCACGCCCTTCTGCGCCCAGCGCCCGTCGCTGCGGGTCAGGGCGCCGAGCCGCACGGTGACCCGGGGCATCACGCGCAGCCGGCGGTGCTCGGGCTGCGGAACGCGGTCGGGGGCGCCGTCGAACCAGTAGATGCGCAGCAACTCGCAGCCGGTCTCGGCCCGGGCCCGCTCCCGCAGCCCCCGGATGAGCGCGGCGTGATCCACCGTGATCCGGGAGCGGGAGGGCTCACCCGCCACCAGGCTCGCCGCGGCGCCCAGGAGGTACCCGGCGTCGACGAGTACCACGCAGCGATCCACGGGGGCCCCTCTCTCTGTGCTCTCCTCGGCTCCGACACACCCGTTCCCGGGCGCGCGGCTTCCGTTCGCGCCCCCGTCGCACGCGTACCCCGGCGGGCGCCCCGGCGACCGCCGCCCCGCCCCGGAAACGACGGTTCCCCCGAGTCTGCCCGACCACGGCGGGTTCAAGGTTCCGGCGGCGATTCTCGGCGTGGCGGATCACCCGTCGGGCACCGCGCACCGGAGGGCCCGGGGTCGCCGAGGCGCCCGCCGCGGGGCGGGCGCCCGGGGCGGGGCGGCTCAGGTCGCCAGGCAGGTCGGCCCGAGCAGGGCCTTGAGGTCGCCGAAGAGGGACGGGTCGGGCTGCACCCGATGGCGGTCCAGCCGCAGCAGGGTGGTGGAGCGGCTGCCCTGCAGGCGCACCCGCACCTCGGTGCCGCCGCGGTGCTGCCCCAGGACCTCGCCCAACTGCCGGACCAGCGGCGGGGTGACCCGGACGGCGGGGATGGTGATGGTGACCGGCGCGTTGGCGGACGCCTCGCTGAGGTCGGGGACCATCAGCTCCATGGCGACCAGGCGCGGCACGTCCTCCCGCTTGTCCAGGCGTCCCTTGACGAAGACCACGGCGTCCTCGACCAGCTGGGTGGAGACCAGCTGGTAGGTGGCGGGGAAGAACATGCAGTCGATGGAGCCCGCCAGGTCCTCCACGGTGGCGATCGCCCAGGGGTTGCCCTGTTTGGTCATCTTGCGCTGGAGGCCGGAGATGATGCCGCCGATGGTGACCACCGAGCCGTCGGAGTAGTCGCCGCTGGTGAGCTGCGCGACCGCCGCGTCGGCCTTCTCGTTGAGCACGTGCTCGATGCCGAACAGCGGGTGGTCGGAGACGTAGAGGCCCAGCATCTCGCGCTCCTGCGCGAGGAGGTAGCCCTTCTCCCACTCCTCGTCGGTGAACTCCACGTCCATGCCGAAGCCCGGGCCGTCGTCCCCGCCCTCGTCGCCCATGCCGCCGAACAGGTCGAACTGGCCCTCGGCCTCCTTGCGCTTGACCTGCACCACGTTGTCGATCATCGGCTCGAAGTGCGCGGTCAGGCCCTTGCGGGTGTGGCCCAGGGCGTCGAAGGCCCCGGCCTTGATCAGCGACTCGATGGTGCGCTTGTTGCAGACCACCGCCTCGACCTTGTCCAGGAAGTCCGGGAAGGAGCTGTACTTCCCCTTGGCGGTACGGGTGCGGATGATCGAGTCCACCACGTTCTGGCCGACGTTCCGCACCGCCGTCAGGCCGAAGACGATCACGTCGTCGCCGCGCGGGGTGAAGTTGGCGTCCGACTCGTTGACGTCCGGCGGCAGCACCCTGATGCCCATGCGGCGGCACTCGTTGAGGTAGATCGCCGACTTGTCCTTGTCGTCGCGCACCGAGGTCAGCAGCGCGGACATGTACTCGGCCGGATAGTTCGCCTTCAGGTAGGCGGTCCAGTAGGTGACCAGGCCGTAGGCGGAGGAGTGCGCCTTGTTGAAGGCGTAGCCGGCGAACGGCACCAGCACGTCCCACACGGCCTTGATCGCCTCGTCGGAGTAGCCGCGCTCGCGCATGCCGGCCTGGAAGGGCACGAACTCCTTGTCCAGGACCTCCTGCTTCTTCTTGCCCATCGCGCGGCGCAGCAGGTCGGCCTGGCCCAGCGAGTAGCCGGCCAGCACCTGGGCGGCCTTCTGCACCTGCTCCTGGTAGACGATCAGGCCGTGGGTGATGTCCAGGACCTCCCGGAGCGGCTCCTCCAGCTCCGGGTGGATCGGGGTGACCTCCTGCTGGCCGTTCTTGCGCAGCGCGTAGTTGATGTGCGAGTTCATGCCCATCGGGCCCGGCCGGTACAGGGCGGAGACCGCGGAGATGTCCTCGAAGTTGTCGGGCTTCATCATCCGCAGCAGCGAACGCATCGGCCCGCCGTCGAACTGGAAGACGCCCAGGGTGTCGCCGCGCTGGAGCAGCTCGTAGGTCTTCGTGTCGTCCAGCGGCAGGTCCAGCAGCTTGATGTCGATGCCCTTGTTGGCCTTGATGGCCTTCTGGGCGTCGTCCATGATCGTCAGGTTGCGCAGGCCCAGGAAGTCCATCTTCAGCAGGCCCAGCGCCTCGCAGCTGGGGTAGTCCCACTGGGTGACGACGACGCCGTCGTTCTTGGGCGAGAAGACCGGGACGTGGTCGATCAGCGGCTCGCTGGACATGATCACGCCGGCGGCGTGCACGCCCATCTGGCGGACCAGTCCCTCGATGCCCCGGGCGGCGTCGATGACCTTGGTGACGTCCGGCTCGTTCTCGTACATCGAGCGGATCTCGGCGGCCTCGGCGTACCGGGGGTGGTTCTTGTCGGTGATGCCGGACAGCGGGATGCCCTTGCCGAGCACGTCGGCCGGCATCGCCTTGGTGATCCGGTCGCCCACCGCGTACGGGTAGCCCAGCACCCGGGCGGAGTCCTTGATCGCGTTCTTCGCCTTGATGGTGCCGTACGTGCCGATCATGGCGACCTTGTCGGCGCCGTACTTCTCGGTGACGTACCGGATCACCTCACCGCGCCGGCGCTCGTCGAAGTCGATGTCGACGTCGGGCATGGAGACGCGCTCGGGGTTGAGGAACCGCTCGAAGATCAGTCCGTGGTCGATGGGGTCGAGGTCGGTGATCCCCATGGCGTACGCGACGATCGAACCGGCCGCCGAGCCGCGTCCCGGTCCGACCGCGATGCCGTTGTTCTTGGCCCACATGATGAAGTCCGCGACCACGAGGAAGTAGCCGGGGAACCCCATCTCGATGATGACGCCCATCTCGTAGGCGGCCTGCCGCTGCCGGTCCTCGGGGACCCCGCCCGGGTAGCGGCGCTCCATGCCCCGGCGGACCTCCTCCTGGAACCAGGAGACCTCGTCGTAGCCCTCGGGCACGTCGAAGCGCGGCATCAGGTTCCGGGGCTTGAACATCCCGTCGGTGTCGATGCGGTCGGCGATCAGCAGCTGCGTGTTGCGGCACCCCTCCTGCCAGGCCTCGGAGGAGTCGATCGCGTACATCTCGGCCGCCGACTTCAGGTAGTAGCCGGAGCCGTCGAACTTGAAGCGGTCGGGGTCGGAGAGGTTGCTGCCGGTCTGGATGCACAGCAGCGTGTCGTGGGCCGCCGCCTCGTGCTCGTAGGTGTAGTGGCTGTCGTTGGTGACCACGAACGGGGCGTTGATCCGGCGGGCGATCTCCTCGAGGCCGGCGCGAGCCCGCTTGTCGATGTCGATGCCGTGGTCCATCAGCTCGACGAAGAAGTTCTCCCTGCCGAAGATGTCCTGGTACTCGCCGGCGGCCTTGATCGCCTCGTCCATCTGCCCCAGCCGGATCCGGGTGCTGATCTCGCCGGAGGGGCATCCGGTGGTGGCCATCAGGCCCTCGGAGTACTCGGCCAGCAGCTCGCGGTCCATGCGGGGCTTGCGGAAGTACCCCTCCAGCCCGGCGCGGGACTGCGCGCGGAAGAGATTGTGCAGACCCTCGCGGTTGCGCGCCCACATGGTCATGTGGGTGTAGGCGCCGGCGCCCGCGACGTCGTCGCCCTTCTGGTGCGGGGCGCCCCACTTCACGGGGCGGGTGTAGCGGCGGGACTCCGGCGCCAGGTAGGCCTCGATGCCGATGATCGGCACGATGCCCGCGTCCTTCGCCTTGTGGAAGAAGTCGTAGGCACCGTGCAGGTTGCCGTGGTCGGTGATCGCGATGTGCGACATCCCCATCTGCTCGCACGCCGCGAACATGTCCTTCAACCGGGCCGCCCCGTCCAGCAGGGAGTACTGGGTGTGGACATGGAGATGGGTGAAGGGCTGGCTCACCACGAAACCTTCCGACGGCGTGCGGTTGTGACGGGGTTCACCGGGCGTCCCGCCGCGGGATCCCGCCGACCGCGCGAACGGCGCGCTCACGCGGGTCCCGCGCCCCCGGGAGGCTCGGGAGGGGGAACGCCGGTGGGGTTCCGACCCTACCGCTCCCGCAGGGGGGCCGGCCCGTTTCGACTCGGCATGGCACACTCGCCTCGATGGACGCCTCGGACACCGGTATACGCAGCGTGCGCGCCGCGGTCTTCGCCGCGATGTGCCTCGCGCCGTCCATCGGTGCGCACGTCCTGCTCACCGGTCGGCCGCTGCCGGTCGGCACGGTCGTCGGGGTCGCCCTGGCCGTCTTCGTCCTCGCCTGGCTGCTCGCCGGACGGGAGCGCGGCTTCCTGCGGATCGCCGCCCTGCTGGTGCCGCTGGAACTCTCCGCCGACGCGCTGTTCACCAGCGGTCAGGCGGCCTGTTTCGAGGAGCACGGCCGGGCGGCCGGAACCGCCCTCGGCGGGCCGCTGCGCCTGGCCGGGATCGATCTGATGTGCGCGGGCGGTGAACTGGGCACCCCGCTGGCCCGCTGGGCGGCGGGGGCGGAGACCGCCGTGCACCCGGTGGCCCCCTGGATCCTGCTGGCGGCGCACGTGGGCATCGGCCTGGGCGCCGCCGCCTGGCTGCGCTGCGGCGAGGCGGCCCTGGCCCGCCTGCTGGCCGCCGCCGTGGCCGCCGGTTTCCGTCCGCTGTCCCTGGCGCGGACGCTGCTGCGGGCCCCGCTGCCGGCCGACGCCGGCGCGCCCGGTCCGCTCACCCGGACCCCGTTCCGGGTCCTCCCGCCGACCGGGCGCCCGGCCGGTGACCCGGTCTCCCGTCGGGGTCCCCCCGAGGTCGTGCCGGCGGCCTGAACGGCCTCGATCGCCGGCACACGGCGCGGACGCGTCCCCGGTTCCGCACCGGCCCGTCCCCTCCCCCGCACCGCGCGGCCCCGGTCGCCGCGGCCCCGGGTGGGGCACGGCGGCCGGGGTACCCGGCAGGCGGTCCGGCGGGAGCACCCCCGGCACGGTCCTGTCGCGCGTGCGCGCCCTCGCGACCCCCGACACACCCCCACACCCGGTCCGGCCCCGCGCCGGGCCCCGAAACCACGGAGACCTTCGGATCATGAGCAAGCGCAACACGCAGGAAGCCAAGCGGGCGGCCCGCGAACGCCTGAAGGCGGAACGGGAGAAGCAGGCGAAGCGCGACAGGGTGCGCCGGCAGCTGACCGTCGGCGGCATCGTCGCCGGTGTGCTGGCCCTCGCGGTGCTGGTGGGCTTCACCATCGCCAACCTGGGCGGCGGCGGGGACGCCACCGACTGGGAGGCCGTCGCCGCCGACCTGGAGGAGCAGGGCGAGAACGCCGAGTACGCGATACCCGCCAACGCCTCGGGTGACGACGGTCTGACGATATCCATCGGTGACGAGGGCGCCGAGGACGTCTTCTCCTTCTACGAGGAGCCCCGCTGCCCGGCCTGCGCCGACTTCGAGCGGGCCGCCGGTGACGCCGTCGCCGAGGGCATCGAGGCCGGGGACTTCCGCGGGGAGTGGACCTTCGGCGCCTTCTTCGACGAGCAGATGAACGGCGGCACCGGCTCCAAGAACGCCATCAGCGCCCTGGGCGCCGCCCTGGACGTGAGCCCCGAGGCCTTCCTGGGCTACCTGCACGCCCTGTACTCGGAGGAGTTCCACACCAGCGACAACCGCGCGGACGACTTCGGCGACGACGACAACCTGATCGAGATCGGTCGCTCGGTGGAGGCGCTCTCCGACGACGCCGCCTTCGAGCAGTTCGAGGAGTCGGTGCGGGAGAGCACCTTCGCGGCGTGGGCGATCCGGATGGGCGAGAAGTTCTCGGCCGAGCCCGAGATCACCGGCACCCCGACCGTCCTGCTCAACGGCGAGCGGGTGGAGACCCCGCGCTCGCCCGAGGAGCTGCGGGCGCTGCTGGGCTGAGCCCTGTCCCGACCCGTCCCGGTCCCCGCGTCACGGGGCCCGGGCGGGTCGGGCCGTCGCCGGGCCGGGAACACCGGCGGCCCGGCGACGGCCCGCGGACGTGCCGGACAACCCCGATGAGCGGGCGGGCGAACTCTTCGTGAGAGCCCGCCCGTTGGCCTTCCGGGGGCTGTCCCCCACCGCTACCGGCCCGTAGCATCCGGCTCCGTGACCGAGACCCGTGATCCCCGTGCCGGCGCCTCCACCGACCCGACCCCGGGTCCCCCCGGGGCCTCTTCCACCGCCATCCGCGACGACGCGCCCTCACGGCGCGCCGTGGTGGCCGCCGCGGCCGTCGGTGCCGCCGTTCTCCCCCTCACCGCCTCC
>NZ_VKHS01000220.1 GCF_014141525.1 Streptomyces calidiresistens | reverse complement strand
GGACCGGGGAGCGGGCGGGGCCGCGCGGGAAGCGCGCGGACACCCGCCCGACCCGCCGACCCGCTCACTCCCCTTTCCCGGTCCCCCCCGGCTCCTCCTCGTCGAGCCCGGAGGCCCGGCGCACCAGGGGCATCACCCGCAGCGGCACCGGGTTCTCCATCACGATGGCGGTGGAGGAGCGCAGGATGCCCTCGAACCCGACCACCCGGTCGATCACCCGTTGCAGGTCGGCCGTGGAGCGGGCCACCAACCGGCAGAGCATGTCCCCCTGCCCGGTGATGGTGTGCAGTTCCAGCACCTCCGGCACGGCCCGCAGGTGATCCCGGACCCGGGGTCCCTGCCCCTGCCGGATCTCCAGGGTGGCGAACGCGGTCACCGGGTAGCCGATCGCGGCCGGATCGACGTCCGGCCCCAGGCCCCGGATGACGCCGGCGCCGCGCAGTCGGTCCAGGCGCGCCTGCACGGTGCCCCGGGCGACCCCGAGCCGGCGGGACGCCTCCAGCACCCCGATCCGGGGCTCGCGGTCGAGCAGTTCCAGCAGCCGCCCGTCGAGACGATCGATGCTCCACTCCCTCATGGCTCCCCCACACTGCACATACTGTTCGGAACGTCCGGTGGTTTCCCGGCTTCGCCGGCCGGATTGTCCAGCCGGAACGCGAACTCTTGCACACTCTGACGACCGCCGGGACCCTTGGCCCATGACGGACACCACGCGCGAGAACCCGCTGTCGTCGCCGGGGACCCCGGCGGCGACCACCACGAGCCCGGTTCCCACCACCGCCCCGGAGACCCCGCCGGCGCCGGGTGCCTCCGAGGACCTGTTCCCCGTGCACGGCATGGACGCCATCGTCTTCGCCGTCGGCAACGCCAAGCAGGCCGCCCACTACTACTCCACCGCCTTCGGGATGCGCCTGGTCGCCTACGCGGGGCCGGAGACGGGCAGCCGCGAGACGGCCTCCTACGTCCTGGAGTCCGGCGGCGCCCGGTTCGTCCTCACCTCGGTCATCCGGCCGACCACCGACCACGGACGGTTCCTCGCCCGCCACGTCGCGGAGCACGGGGACGGTGTCGTCGACCTCGCCCTGGAGGTCCCCGACGTGCGGGCGGCCTACGAGGGGGCCCTGGCACGCGGCGCCAAAGGACTGGTGGAGCCGCACGAGATGAGCGACGACGACGGCACGGTGGTGCTGGCCGCCATCGCCACCTACGGCGAGACCCGCCACACCCTGGTGGACCGCTCCGGGTACAAGGGCGCCTACCTGCCCGGTTACACGGCGGCCGACCCGATCGTGGAGCCGGCGGGGCGCCGCTTCTTCCAGGCCGTGGACCACTGCGTGGGCAACGTGGAACTGGGCCGGATGAACGAGTGGGTGGAGTTCTACCGGCGGGTGATGGGCTTCACCAACATGAAGGAGTTCGTCGGCGACGACATCGCCACCGAGTACTCCGCCCTGATGTCGAAGGTCGTCGCCAACGGCACGCGCAAGGTGAAGTTCCCGATCAACGAGCCGGCGATCGCGCGGAAGAAGTCGCAGATCGACGAGTACCTGGAGTTCTACGGCGGCCCCGGCGTGCAGCACGTGGCGCTGGCCACCAACGACATCGTGCACACCGTGCGCTCGATGCGGGCGGCCGGCGTGCAGTTCCTGGACGTGCCGGACTCCTACTACGACACCCTCGGTGAGTGGGTGGGCGACACCCGGGTGCCGCTGGACGAGCTGCGCGAGCTGAAGATCCTCGCGGACCGGGACGAGGACGGCTACCTGCTGCAGATCTTCACCAAGCCGGTGCAGGACCGGCCGACGGTGTTCTTCGAGATGATCGAGCGTCATGGCTCGATGGGGTTCGGAAAGGGCAATTTCAAGGCACTCTTCGAGGCCATCGAGCGTGAACAGGCGAAGCGGGGGAATCTGTAGGAGTACCACCCCCTCGAGCCGCCCCCGCGACCTGCACTCGCGGGGGCGGCCGGTTTTCGGGAGAACTCCCGGGCTTCCCGTGACGGCCCGGTGCGGGTCAGTCGGCGCAGGGCTCCACGGCCACCGGGTGGCCCCCGTCGAAGCCGTACCCCCGGAAGGTGTGCCACCCGCCGGGGACGATCGGCCGGCAGTCGCTCACCTCGCCGAAGGTGTAGCGGATGCGCAGGAGGTGTTCCTCGGCGCACTCGCTGTGGAGGTGGGTGTACCGCAGCCCGGCGTACATGTGGACGCAGTCCGGGGCGACGTCCGTCGGGGTCGTCCCCTCCGGCGCGGAGTCGAACGCGGCGGCCGGGACGGCGGTCGCCGGGCCGATGGCTCCCGTCACCGCCGCGAGCAGCAGGGCGACGGACGCCCGGCGCATCCGTCCGGCGGCGCGGGCGCGACCCGGTCCCGACGGACGACGGGAAACGCGGAACACGGTGGTGCGCATGGTGACTCCCTCGGGTGGTTCGGTCGGTGCCGGCCGTCGGGACCCCCGTCCGAATCCACCGGGCGGGGGTGACGGCCACGGCCATCATGCCCCCGTCGAAATTTCTTGCAGTCGTTTTGCGCAAGAACTTTCCGGCACGGAACGCGCTTACCCGGTGACGGGGAGGTGTCACGGGCCGACCCGGGAGGGCTCCCGGGGGCCTGCCGCGCTCGACCGCCCCTTCCCCACCTGCGATGTTCGACGCGGTCCCGGCCGGTGAGTCCTCCCGGCGGGGACCCGGAGGATCCCGTCCGAAAATCCGACCGGAGGACGGCTTTCGGGGCGGACGGAACGGAGGGCCGGTACGCGGACGGGGGGCGGGAAGGGGAAGGAGAGGGGAAGGAAGGAGAGGGGAAGGAAGGGAGAAGGGGAGACGGGAACGCCCGTCCCCCGGAACCGACGACGGAGCGGTATCAGCAGGAGGGAACCGGGTCCCCGGCCTCCAGCGCCTCCAGCGCGCGCACCGCGTCGTCCAGGGTGCTCACCGGGATCAGCCGCAGCCCGTCGGGCGCGGACCGGCTCGCCTCCGCGCACTCCGCCGAGGGCACCAGGAAGACCTCCGCCCCGTCCCGCTCCGCCGCCCGGGTCTTCAGCGGCACCCCGCCGACCGACCCGACCCGCCCGTCCGGGGCGATGGCCCCGGTGCCGGCGATGATCCGACCACCCGTCAGGTCACCGCCCTCGCCGTCGCCGTCCAGCAGTTCCACCACACCGAGCGCGAAGAGCAGGCCGGCGCTGGGACCACCCACGTCCTCCAGGCGCAGGTCGATGTCCAACTCCCCGAGGTCGTCCGGGAGGACCGGCCCGGCGCCGGTGTCGGTACGGCCCCCGACCAGGGCCAGGGCCGCCGTCACGGCGGCCCGCTGGGAGTCGAGCATCTGCCCGGTGGTGTAGTCGCGGATCTCCTCGGTGTTCCGACCCGGCGGGTAGACAGCGTCGCGCGGCATCACCGCGCGGTCGTCGGAGAGGTATCCGGAGACCACCTCGGAGAGGCGGATCTCGGCGTCCGGCGGGGTGGCGAGGATCGTGGTCATCCGCAGTTCGCCGTCCGGCTCGCGGAGTTCGGTGCCGGAGATCTCGATGACCGCCTCGCCCTCGACGTCCCCCAGGACGTCCACCGTCGCGCCGGGGTAGGCCACCACGAAGGGCAGCGGCAGCAGGGCCACCACCAGGAGCAGCGCCACGACGGGCGCCGCGCACAGCGCGAGCACCACCGCACGGCGGGAACGGGACCCGGCGCTGAACCGGGAAGTGGCGGTGGGGGGCTCGGCGGACATGTCACGGAATCTAACGCACGCCCCCCGCTCCCCGACGAACGCCCCCGGGCGGGGCGCCGCCTCCGGTCACGGCGCCGCGCTCAAAGGGCTCCCGATGTGAGCGCCCGCCGGAAGTCGTCCCACCGCCCGGCCGGGAACCGCAACGGGGCCCGGCCCCGGGGGATTTCCCGGCCCCGGCCGGCGGGTGGTGCCCACCGCCGTGGGACAACGGGTCGTGTGCCGCCTCCCCCGTTCGCCGGGGAACGGGCGGCCTGATCACGGTGCCACCCGGCCGTTCACCCGGCGGGCGGTCGGGAGGCCCCGCCTCCCGGAGCCGGTCAGCGGAGGACGGCGGCGACCTCGCGGGCCGCGCGCACCACCCGGGGGCCGATCTCCGGCGGGATGGCGTCGTTGAGCATGACGACCCCGACGCTGCCCTCGATCCCGCACCCCGGCGGCAGCGGGGCGGCGGCGCCGCTGGCCCCGGCCTCCAGCTCACCGTGGGTGAGGATGTAGCCGTCCTCGTTGTCGATGTCCTTGCAGCGCCCGATGAGGATGGCCCGACCGGCGGCGCCCCGGTCCAGGGAGTGCCGGAACCCGGCGCGATAGGCGACGTGGTAGTCGGTCCAGCTCGGTTCCACCACCGCCACGGCCAGGGCCTCGGTGCCGTCCACCACGGTCAGGTGGGCGGTCGCGCCGACGTCCTCGGCGAGGGAACGCAGGGCGGGCAGGGCGGCCTCGCGGACCAGGGGGTGGACCTGGCGGCCCAGGCCCAGGACACCGACGCCCACCCGGGCCCGGCCGCCGGCGTCGCGCCGCACCAGGGCGTGCTGTTCCAGCGTGGCGAGCAGGCGGTACACGACCGTGCGGTTCACCCCGAGACGTCGGGAGAGTTCGGTCACCGTGAGGCCGTGATCGGTCTCGGCGAGCAGCTTGAGGACACGCAGTCCCCGGTCGAGCGTCTGAGAGGTCTCCGCGGTCACGACGCCCCCTGTTCTCGGGTGGGTCCGGCTCGGCGTCGCGGGGTGCGTCCGACCACCGACCCGGCCGACCGCACGCGCGAGGAGCCGTGGGTAGCGGTGGCAGGTCACACAGCCGGCTGCGCCCCCGGGACGACTCCGGCCCGGGCGTGCGCGTGACCGGAAACCTATACAGGGTCACCGCTCACCGGAAGGCCTTGTCCGGGATTCGAGCAATCCTCGGAACGCTTTAGGCGAAAAAGCGAGAAAAATCCCTCCGGTCTTTCCGCATTGAGGACACCGGAGGGCTGTGGTTTTCGTGCCCGATCACCGCGCACCGGCGGTGTTCGGCCCCCGCCGGCCGCCCCTTTCACGGCCACCGGGCCTCCCCCGGGGCCCCGGACCGATGCCGCGCCGGAGCCTCCGGGACCTCCCCCGCCGCCCCGGGGGGCCGGGGCGGCGGGGGGGCCGGACGCTCAGCGCATCCGGGTGGCCCAGTCCC
This sequence comes from Streptomyces calidiresistens, assembly GCF_014141525.1. GTDB lineage: Bacteria > Actinomycetota > Actinomycetes > Streptomycetales > Streptomycetaceae > Streptomyces > Streptomyces calidiresistens. Next base: position 1,858 of record NZ_VKHS01000220.1, on the reverse strand, counting down.
GCACCCGGTCGATGCGCTGCCGCAGCTGCCCGGCGGTCGCCTCGGCGGTCGGGGGCCCGCCGCAGGCGCGGCGCAGCTCGGTGTGGATCACGCCGTGCGGTTTCCCCGTCTGGTGCGAGTAGGCGCCTACCAGGCCGTGCAGTTCGCGCCGCAGCTCCTGGAGTTCCCGGTGGGTGACCACCGGTCGCCGCTCGGCGGGGAGTTCGAGGAGGTCGGCCTCCTCGGCCGGCTTCTTCCTGCTGTGCGCGATCTGCCGGGCCTGGCGGCGCTGGAGGAGCATCTGCACCTGGTCGGGTTCCAGGAGTCCCGGAATGCCGAGGTAGTCCTGTTCCTCCTCGCTGCCGGGGTGCGCCTGCATCCCGAATTCCGCGCCGTCGTACATCACCCGGTCGAAGACGGCGTCGGACTCCAGCGCCTCGAAGGGCAACTGTTCCTGGTCCCCGGTGTCCTCGTCCTGCTGCCGCTCGGCCTCCTTGAGCAGGTCGGCCTCCTCGGCGTAGGGGTCCTCGTCCCCGCCGCGCTTCGGCTTGTCCAGGACGTGATCGCGCTGGAGTTCCATCTCGTGCGCGAAGCCCAGCAGGGAGGGCACGGTGGGCAGGAAGACCGAGGCGGTCTCGCCGCGCCGCCGGGACCGCACGAAGCGGCCCACCGCCTGCGCGAAGAACAGCGGGGTGGAGATCGTCGTCGCGTAGACCCCCACCGCCAGCCGGGGGACGTCCACGCCCTCGGAGACCATCCGCACCGCCACCAGCCAGCGGGCGTCGGACCGCCGGAACTCCTCGATGCGGTCGGAGGCGCCGGAGTCGTCGGACAGGACCACGGTCGGCTTCTCGCCGGTGATCTCCCGCAGCAGCTTGGCGTAGGAGCGGGCGGAGTCCTGGTCGGTGGCGATCACCAGGGCGCCGGCGTCCGGGATGGCCCGCCGCACCTCGGTCAGCCGGCGGTCGGCGGCGGAGAGCACGGACGGTATCCAGTCGCCGCGCGGGTCCAGGGCGGTGCGCCAGGCCTGGGAGATCGCGTCCTTGGTCATCGGCTCGCCGAGGCGGGCCTCGATCTCGTCGCCGGCCTTGGTCCGCCAGCGCATGTTGCCGCTGTAGGAGAGGAAGATCACGGGGCGGACGACGCCGTCGGCCAGGGCGTTGCCGTAGCCGTAGGTGTAGTCGGCCACCGACCGGCGGATGCCGTCGGCGTCCTCGCCGTACTGCACGAACGGGATGGGGTTGGTGTCGGAGCGGAAGGGCGTGCCGGTGAGGGCGAGTCGGCGGGTGGCCGGTTCGAACGCCTCCAGGCAGGCCTCGCCCCAGGAGCGGCTGTCACCGGCGTGGTGGATCTCGTCCAGGATCACCAGCGTCTTGCGCTGCTCGCAGCGGTTGCGGTGCAGCATCGGTCGGACGCCGACGCCGGCGTAGGTGACGGCCACCCCGTGGTACTCGCGGCCGAGGGGACCGGCGCTGTACTCGGGGTCGAGCCTGATCCCTATCCGGGCCGCCGCCTCCGCCCACTGCTTCTTCAGGTGTTCGGTGGGCGCCACCACGGTCACCTGCTGCACCACGTGGTGGTGGAGGAGCCAGGAGGCGAGGGTGAGCGCGAAGGTGGTCTTTCCCGCGCCCGGGGTGGCGACCGCGAGGAAGTCCCTCGGGTGTTCGGTGAGGTAACGCTCCATCGCCGCCTGCTGCCAGGCGCGCAGTTTGCCCGCCGTTCCCCAGGGCGCGCGGCCGGGGAAGGCGGGTGAGAGGTGCGAGGAGGCAGGGGGCACGGTGGCGACCTGTGGGGTGGACGGGCCGGCGCTCGGTTGGGTGGGCGAGGGGAAACCCAACTGCGTGGCTGGGGAGGACGACGGGGTGGTCACGGTCTCCGG
>NZ_VKHS01000022.1 GCF_014141525.1 Streptomyces calidiresistens | reverse complement strand
CCCACACCCCGGTGCCCGCCACCTCCCCCACAGGTGGCGGGCACCGCCGTGCGTGGGGACGTCGTCGGCTTCCGACGGCGAACTAACCCCTCACCATCCGGCGTACGATGGCGCCCCGGATTTCAGCAACACTCCGGGGTTTCGTGCACAACCGGAGGTCCGCTGAAAAACCGCCGCTTGTTTGGGCGTCTCGACGCTGCCCGACCTGGACCTTCACAATGGGGTCCTCATCACCCCTGTGAGGGGTACCAACTCGATGGCTTGTTCGATCTCCTCGCGCGTAAAGGTGCGTCCTCATCACCCCTGTGAGGGGTACCAACGGGCCGTGGGTGAGGACGAGTCGGGCGGCGTGTCGTGTCCTCATCGCCCCTGTGAGGGGTACCAACACCGCGCCGAGCGGGGCTCCATCCTCCCCGGCGAGGCCCGTCCTCATCGCCCCTGTGAGGGGTACCAACGTGTTGCTGAGCACCATTTCGATCTCTCGGGTGGCGTCCTCATCGCCCCTGTGAGAGGTGCCAACGCGACCTGATGGGTGTGGCGGTGCACCTACCTACCGGGGTCCTCGTCACCCCTGGGAGGGGTTAAGCATCCGGCGGACCCCTCGGGCTGGCTTCGATGGTTGGTGGTTCTTGCGGGCCCACCGCAGAGGGAGAGCCCGCTACCGGTCCGTCCTTGTTGATCTGTTCTCGCTCTGGAACACGTCGCGAAACCCTCACACCGGGCGCCGAGGTACTTCCCGGCAGGATGTCGGGCCGCGATCGCCTGGGCTGATGCGCCGAGTTCGGGCGCTGAGCGGCGGTACGTCCGGGAAATTCTCCTGTGTCTTTCTGACCGAGGGCGATCTCCCGTGCGCGCATTGTCAGACCCTCCTGGCAGTCTTCGGCGTGCGCGGGTTCCGGGAAGGAGCGGAGCCCGCCTGGAGGGAGGTGCGCGGTGGTCGGGCGATCATCGGTGCATGGGGCAGGGAACCGATTTCCCAACTTCCGCCCACATCACATGACATCAGATGCTTTGATGTGCGGGCCGCGAGGGTGCCGGGTCAGGGCCCTCACATCTTTGGGGGGTGATCTGCGGTGCGATTGACGCTGTCCGTGACCACGACGGCGGGGGAGATTCCCTGGTCGGAGGTGTTGGCGCCGGGCCGCTCGCTCGTCTACGACGTGCTCGGTCGACAGGCCGCCGACCTCGGCGCCCGCCTGCACGATGGCGGTTGGGGCCCTCACAGGATGGTCCCGTTCGGGTACTCGGCCCCCGTGTTCCCCCGCGCGCCCCGCAAGCGTGGCCGTTACACGGCCGGTGGCCCCGGCACGATCGAGATCGGCAGTCCGCTGCCGGAGGTGCTGGAGCCCTTGGCGCGGGGGTTGGCGGGTCGCGAGCTGCTGGACTGGGGCGGGGTCGCGCTGCGCGTCACCGGCCTGAAGGCGGTGGAGCCGCCGTCGTTCGACTCCGGCCGGGCCGTCTTCCGCACCGCCACCCCCCTGCTGATGAAGGGCTCGGGCCGGGACGACAGCGGTGAGCGCGTCACCCGTCAGGACTGGCTGCTGCCGGGTGACCCGGGCTGGCCGGAGTACGTGCAGCGGAACCTGGAGCGCAAGGCGGAGACGTTGGGTCTCAAGCCGGATGTCCAGTTGGAGGCGGTCGACCGAGTCGGTCCCAAGCGGTCGTTCTCCGTGGGCAAGGGCATGAAGCCGGGGTGCACGGTGGAGGTCACGCTCTCCGGTGAGCCGGAGTTGCTGGCGGCCCTGTGGAGTTGGGGTCTGGGCCAGGGGAACTCCGCCGGGTTCGGATGGATCGCCGCATGAGCCCCACCGAATCGCCCGTCACGGAGACCACCCCGGACGTGGCGGAGCAGTACCGTCTCACGCTGACCCCGCACCCCCTCCAGCGGATCGGCGCGTACGCGCTGGCGGCACTGGTGGAGTCCACCCCCGCCGACCTCACCGCCGACCGTTTCCGCGCCGCCGTGGAGCGGATGACGGGTGACGCCGTCCGCGCTTCCGTCCGGGAGAGCAAGGCTCCGGACGGGTTCTGGCAGAAGGCCAGCCTCTCGTTCTTCCCCAACGCCCCGATGAACCACCCCGGGCGCTACAAGGGAAAGAACGAGAAGGGCGAGCCGAAGACTGCCCGGGACGTGCAGGAGGCCACCCGTCGGTGGCTCTCCCTGCCGGACCCGGCGACCTGGCCGGACGCCGACTGCGCGCTCTGCGGGCGCCGGGCCGTCGGTTGGTACGGCAAGCAGGACATGCCGTTGGCGGAGAGCCAGGCGTACCGCAACACCACGCCGCGCGGGCACGAGGGCACCGCGTTGTGTCACCCGTGTCTGTGCAGCTTCCGCGCTCTGCCCTACGGCAGCCAGTTGACCGGCGGGACCTCCACCGCCCTGCACAGCTGGGACGAGAGGTTCACCGCGTACACCGTCGGTCGGCGCGCCGACCTCAACGCGGGCGTCGCGGCGACCGGGGCAGCCCCGGCGAGGGAGCACGCGCGTGAGGTCGTGGCGTTGAAGGCCCTGCGCGGTTACGCCGAGCCGCTGCGGGCCGGGGTGGACCTGCTGGTCTTCAACAACAACAACCGTGGCCAGGTGCTGGAGCGCCACCACCTGGACCAGCCGCTGGCGGAGTGGCTGAGCGGTCGGCACGCGGCGGGCCCCGGCTTCCGCGTCCTGGTGCGTGCCCACGCCACCGCCCGTACCTCCGGGTACGTCGCGCTCGGCCGCAACGCCTTCCGTGCCCCCGAACGCATCCTCGGCACCTCCGCCCGCTGGCTGCTGCGGGCCGCCGCCGTGCCGGAGTTGCGCGAGGACCGCCGGTCGCTGTCGGCGCTGTTGAGAACGTTCGCTGAGAAGGTGATGCAGGTGCAGGAGAAGGACCTCGCCGAGATCCGGGCGGTCGCCCGCAAACTCGCGTACCGGCTGAGCAAGGAGGAGAGCTGGTCGGGGCTGAAACAACTGCGCATGCACCTGCGGGAGCCCGCCGGTCTGCGGCGTTGGCTGACCAGCGAGGGCATCACGTGGGCCTGTCTCGACCCCGAGGGTTCCGAGAACGGCGTCAAGAAGGAACTCGAAGGCCCTCTGGTGAGCGAGCGGGCCTACCTCCTGCTGCTCGACCCGTCGCCGAACTCCCGGGCCTGGCTGCACCGGGACCTGCTCCTCGTCGGCGTGCTGGAGGAGTTGGACCGGCTCGGTTGGCACCTCAAGGGGGACCGGGCGGAGGAGGCCATGAAGGAACTCCACCGGGACACGAACGACGAGGACAACGAGCTGCTGTCGGATGAGGAGGGGAAGCGATGACGTTCCTGGTGGGAAAGATCGTCGAGGACATCAACGCCGGCGCGCCGAACAACGCTGAGGGCGAGGACAACATCGGCAAGGTCAAGAGCCTGCGGGTGGGCCGGGACACCCACCCGTACGTCTCCGCGCAGGCGTTCCGCCGCTGGCTGCGGGACTCGCTCCCGGCCGGCGAGCCGCGTTCGGAGGTGACGCGCAGCGGCAGCGGCAAGAACCAACACGCGCACACCCGGGGCCGCCCGGACCGCTTCCTGGACGACGACCTCTTCGGCTACATGGTCGCCATCAAGAACGAGAGCTACCAGCGGGACACCGTGCTGGCCACCGGAACCCTGGTCTCCGTCGTCCCGCAATCCATCACCAAGGACTTCGGCACCATGAGCCGGGGGTTCGCCACCGGTGAGCCCCCCGTGATCCACCAGCACCAGCTGTACAGTGCCGTGCTGGCCGGGGACCTGCTGCTGGACCTGCCCCGGGTCGGGGTCTTCGAGACGGACGGCAGCGGCCTGCGTGTCGCCATGTTGAAGGCCGCCGCCGAGGAGGCGGTGAAGGCCGGGGCGCAGACCACGACCTTCCGGGGCAACGCCTCGGTGCGGCTGCCGCTGGAGGAGCGCCGCCGCCGGGTCGCGGTGCTGCTGCGGGCGCTGGCCTCGCTGCGCGGCGGAGCCAAGCGGTCCCTGCACTACGGCGACCGCACCCCCGCCCTGGTGCTGCTCGCGCCGATGAAGGGCGGAGTCAACCCGTTCACCCGCATCGTGGTCCCCCGCGAGTCCGCCCCCTTCTTCGACACCGATGTCCTGCGTGAGGAGATGGCGGCCTGGGCGGACGAGATCGACGGGCCCGTCTCCATCGGCTGGGCCCCCGGCTTCCTGGGCGACCAGCGGGACCGGGTGAAGCGGGAGTTGAAGGACCTGATGGAGGCGGGGAAGCTGGTCGTGGACCACCCCCGGACGGTCCTCGGCGACCTGGCCCACCGTTTCGAGGAGGGCGAGCTGGACGGCTGGTTCGAGGACCGGCCCGCATGAGCCCGCTCGCGGACACGGCCGCCGTGGCGTCCACGGCGGCCGGCGACACCCGCCCGACCGTCGCGGCCCGGGCCCTGGAGGTCACCGTCACGGCGCCCGTCGTCTCCTTCCGCGACCCGCTCTACTCGGGCGTGCAGGTCACCCTGCCGTGCCCCTCGCCCGCGACCGTCGGCGGCATGTTGGCCGCCGCGGCGGGCGGCTGGGACCGGGTGGACGAGGAGCTGGGCTTCGCGTTCACCTTCCGGGCCGGCGGCACGGGCGTGGACCTGGAGACGTACCACCCGCTGGAGCCCGGGCGCGGGTCCGCGCAGCCCGCCCCCCGCAACCGGGAGTTCCTGGCGGACGTGACCCTGTGCCTGTGGCTGTGGGACGACCCGGAGCTGTGGCGGCGGCGCCTGCGGCGCCCCCGGTGGCCGCTGCGGCTGGGGCGCAGCCAGGACCTCATCGGCCTGTCGATCGCCGAGGACACCGTGCCGCTGTACGAGGCGCCGGGGCACCTGGGCGCGGCCCTGGCCGTGCACACCCCCGACCTGGACCCGGCGGCCGGCCGACAACTGCGCATGCCCTGCGCGGTGACCCCGGAGCGCGACGCCACCCGTTGGGGCACCTTCCGGTTCGACCACACCGGCCGGTCGCGCCATCCGGTGCCGGGCAGCTGGTCCACCGCCGACGGCCGGGCCGTTGTCCCGCTTCCCTCCCCCCACCCGGCGACCGTGCGGCGCCCCGGCCGGGAGGCGGCCGGGTGAACCTTCCCACCGGCCCGGTCGCCCCGCCGCTGGACCGCCTGCTGGCGAAGAGCGCCCGGGGCGGCCGACCACCGGAAACCCTGGTCGAGCACCTGTGGGCCACCCTCCGCGCCGCCGAGGCGCTGTGCGCCCGCACCGGCCGGATCACGGCGGTGGAGGGGCCGCTGAACGGCACCTTCGAGGAGGCCGCGGCGCTGGCCGCGCTCTGCCACGACGCGGGGAAGATCCCCGGCGGCTTCCAGGACATGGTGTGCGGGCGCGCGAAGACCTGGGGCGAACGGCACGAGGTGCTGTCCCTCGGGTTCCTGCCCCCGCTGATCGCGGACCCGGCACTGCTCGAATGGGTCGCCCTCGGCGTGCTCACCCACCACCGTCCGCTGCGCGACGACGAGGCGCGGGGCATCCAGCGGCTCTACGGGAACGACGAGGTCTCGGACCTGCGCGAGCGGTTCGACCGGATCACCCCCGGCGCCCCGACCGCCCTCCTGGAGTGGCTGCGGGCCACGGCGGCAAAGTCCTCCCTCCCGGTGGGGACGGGCGACGTCGCGCCCTTCGCCGAGGACGACCTGCACGCACTGAGCCGGGAACTGCTGGAGAAGGTCCTCCACCGCTGGGTCATGGGTGGTGCCGCCCCCGGCGAGGGCCTGGCCGCCGTGCTGCTCCAGGGCGCGGTGACGGCGGCCGACCGCCTGTCCTCCGCCCACGGCGACCTGCACTCCCACCAGCCGATCGGTGAGGGTTTCCGCGAACGGCTGGAGCGCGGGTTCGCCGCCCGGGGCCGCACCCCGCGCGAACACCAGCTCCGCGCCGCCGACCACTCCGGCCACCTCCTGCTGCGCGCCCCCACCGGCAGCGGCAAGACCGAGGCGGCCCTGCTGTGGGCCGCCCGGCAGGTCCGGGACATCGCCGAGGACACCGGCGGCGTCCCGCGCCTCTACTACACCCTGCCGTACCTGGCCTCCATCAACGCCATGACGGAACGACTCGGCGACCTCCTCGGGGACCGCGAGGTGGTGGGCGTGGCGCACTCCCGGGCGGCCTCCCACCACCTCGCGACCGCGATCACCCCCGAGGACGGAGACACCGCGCGGGCCGGCGCCGCCGCGCGCGCCGTGGCCCGGGCGGAGGCGACCCGACTGTTCCGGGAGACGGTCCGGGTCGGCACCCCGTACCAACTGCTGCGCTCCGCCCTCGCCGGCCCGGAGAACGCCGGCGTGCTGCTCGACAGCTGCAACTCCGTCTTCGTCCTGGACGAACTGCACGCCTACGACGCCCAACGGCTCGGCTACGTCCTCGCCATGGCCGGCCTGTGGAAGAAGCTCGGCGGACGCGTCGCCGTCCTGTCGGCCACCCTGCCGGACGCCCTCGCCGACGCCGTCGGCGAGTCACTGGGGGAAGCCCCGCACCTCATCGACTGCCCGGACATCGGCCTGCCCCACCGCCACCGCGTCCGCACCCGGGCGCACCACCTCACCGACGCCCCGGCGGTCGAGGAGATCGGCGAACGCCTGCGGGCCGGGGAGGCGGTCCTGGTGGTCGCCAACAACGTCGCGCACGCCATCGACCTCTTCGAAACGCTGGCACCCCTCGCGATCGAGGCGAACGACGGCGACCCCGACGCCGCGACCCTCCTCCATTCCCGCTTCCGGCGCGGGGATCGCGGCGCCATCGAGAAACGGGTGCGCGAGCGCTTCGGCACCGGCCTCGCCCCCCGACGGGGCGGACTGCTGGTCGCCACCCAGGTCGTGGAGGTCTCCCTCGACGTGGACTTCGACGTCCTGTTCACCTCGGCCGCGCCGCTGGAGGCCCTGCTGCAACGGTTCGGCCGGGTCAACCGCGTCGCGGCGCGCCCTCCGGCCGACGTCATCGTGCACGAACCCGCCTGGACGAAACGCCGCGGCAAGCAGGACGCCGCGAGGGGAGAGGAGGTCTTCGCCGACGGCGTCTACGAACGGGAACCGGTGACCCTCGGCCTGGACATCCTCCGGGACCACGACGGGAAGCCGGCCGACGAGGCGGAGGCCACCCGCTGGCTCAACCGCGTCTACGCGAGCGAGTGGGGAGAGCACTGGCGGAAGCAGGTCGAGGAGCAGCGGGAGAGCTTCGCCTCCTCCTTCCTCCGCTTCAACCGGCCCTTCGACGATCGATCGGGCCTGGCCGGAAGGTTCGACGAACTCTTCGACGGAACCGAGGCCATCCTCGACACCGACCGGGAGGCATACGAGGAGGCGCTGGGCTCCGCCCACCGCCGGGCCGGCCGCCTGCTCGCGGACGATCTGCTGATCCCCCTTCCCCACTGGGCCGGCCCCACCGCCGGGTGGGACCGGCGACTGGGGGTCCACGTCGTCCAGGGCGAGTACGACGAACGCCTCGGCCTGACCGCCGTGCACACCCGGGGCGCCCAGTCCTCCTACCAACCGGGAGAGGTGCTGTGATCGACGCCGAGGACGTGGGCGGCGTCCACATCAAGTACCTGTACCACTGCCCCCGCCAACTCTGGCTCCACCTGCGCGGCATCCGCCCCGAACACCTCAACTCCGCCGTGCAGGTCGGCGAGGCCGTGCACGAGACCTCCTACGCCCGGGGCACACCGGTGGATCTCGGCGCCGCGCGCCTGGACTTCGTGGACGGCCGACAGTGGGTCCACGAGGTGAAGTCCTCCGGCAAACCGACCGAGGCCGACCGCGCCCAGGGCCGCCACTACTGCCACCGGCTGCGCCGCGTCGGCGTCGAGGCGCAGGGCGCGATCCTGCACTACCCCTCCACCCGCCGCACGGCCCGCCACCCCTACACCGCCGAGGAAGCCGAACAGGCCGAACGGGACATCGCCGAGGTACTGGCCGTGGCCGCACGCCCCACCTCGCCGGACCGACTCGCCCGCAGCCGCTGCCGTGGCTGCTCGTTCACCGATTACTGCTGGACGGAATGAGATGCCCGCCGCCACCCGCACCTACTGGCTGACCGGCCCCTGCCGCATCCGGCGCAAGGACCAGTCGCTGGTCATCGAACTCGAAGCCGGGCGCCGGGCACACGTCCCGGTGACGGACGTGCGCGACATCGTCGCCTGCGCCGAGACCGACATCAACACCTCGGTCATCTCCCTGCTCAACCGGAACCGGATCAACGTCCACTTCCTCAGCTTCTACGGCGACTACGCCGGTTCCCTGCTCACCTCGGAGGTCAACACCTCGGGGGAGACCGTCGCCGCGCAGGCCCGGCTGTCCGCCGACCCGGCGGCGGCCCTGGCCATCGCCCGATCCATCGCCGAGGCGACCGCCTTCAACGTGCGGCGGGTGGTGGACCGCTCGCTGCTCGCCCGCCCGTACGAGACACTGCGGGCCTCCCTCCCGGAGGCCGCCACGCCCACGGCGGTGATGGGCGTCGAGGGCACCTTCCGGCGCTCGGCATGGGAAGTGCTGGACACCAAGCTGCCCGACTGGCTCCAACTCCACGGCCGATCCCGAAAACCCCCGGCCAACGCCGGCAACGCCTTCATCAGCTACGTCAACGGCATCGTCTACGCCAGGACCCTGACCGCCGTCCGCCTCACCGCCATGCACAGCGGCCTCGCCTTCCTGCACAGCACGATGGAACGCCAACGACACTCGCTGGCCCTCGACCTCTCCGAGATGTTCAAGCCGCTCTTCGCGGAACGCCTGTTGCTGCGCATGGCCAGCCGGAAACAACTCAAGCCGACGCACTTCGACAGCGGGGTCAACCAGGCGATGCTCGGCGAGACCGGGCGCAAGCTGGTCGTGCAGACCGTCCGCGACGAGTTCGCCACCACGGTCGCCCACCGCACGCTCAACCGGCCGGTCGCCTACGACGAACTGCTCTACCTCGACGCCCTCTCCCTCTCCCGGCACTGCCTGGAGGGCACCCCGTACAAGCCGTTCCGGATCTGGTGGTGAGCACCGATGCACGTGGTCGTCGTCTACGACACCGACGCCAAACGCAACGCCCGCATCCTCCGCACCTGCCGCAAGTACCTGCACCACGTGCAGCGCAGCGTCTTCGAGGGACAACTCAGCGACGCTCAACTCCGCCGCTTCCGCGCGGAGGTCGAATCGGTCCTGGACCTGTCGTACGACAACGTCCTCGTCTACACCTTCCCGCCGGGAACCACCCCGGTGCGGATGGAGTGGGGAGCGGTCCAGGCGATGCCGACGGACGTACTCTGAGAGCCCGGATTTCAGCGACTCTCTGGGGTTTCGTGCACTACCGGAGGTTCGCTGAAAAACCGCCCCCGATCCCGACGCCTGGACCGCGCCTGACCTGGACCTTCACAATGGGGTCCTCATCGCCCCTAAGAGGGGTAACAACGTGAGCCACTGCATGACCGCCGCGCGGTCCGCCAGTCCTCATCGCCCCTAAGAGGGGTAACAACAACGACCGGCCCGACCGCACCACCAACGCGAGCGCGTCCTCATCGCCCCTAAGAGGGGTAACAACCCGGTGTCGATGTAGTAGTCGGTCAGGGCGTCCCAGGTCCTCATCGCCCCTAAGAGGGGTAACAACCTTCGCGTTCAACGGCGCCTCCCACAGGGGGCACACGTCCTCATCGCCCCTACGAGGGGTAACAACCCCAGGGCGCCGAGCATGGGTCGGACCTGTCCGGCGCATCCTCATCGCCCCTACGGGGGTAACAACACGGGGATCATCAGGCCGTCACCGCCAGCCGCCGGTCGTCCTCATCGCCTCCACTAGGGGAGCCCACGCGGAGAAGGTGAGAGAGCCAGCCAGTGGCCCTCTCACCTCTCTACAGGGGCAGGCGCACCGCCTCGGCCAGCTCTCGCATCTGCGGGGTCAGTGTCCGGCGCCGCACCATGCGGCCCATGATGTCCTGCGCGTACCGCTGGTGGGGGAGCCATTGGGGGCGCCGCCCGGCGTACGTCCACGAGGGTTTCCACGGCTTCGCCGTACTGCCGGGTGCGCACCTGGGCGTCGGCCACGTCGAGAAGGTGACGGTTGCGGTGCCCGACAACGGGCGCCAGCTTCCGACCGGTGATGCGTTCGGCCACCTTCAACGCGGCATCGGGGCGGTCGCAGATCACCGCGAACTCGGTGCGCTGCATCGCCACGGTCAGCGGTCCCCACGTCCGGGTACGTCCGTAGGTCTGGGAGGCGTCTCCGCATGGTTTCTCACCCGCCCACAGCGCCGCAGCCGCCTCGGCCAGTCGCAACGCCTGTTCCGCCTCGTCCTCCCGGGCGTCCCGCGACGCCGCTGCGGCCACTCGACCCAGGACGACACCCCACGCCGCCAGGTCCTCCGGCGTGGCCCGGGACAGCCTCGGCTCCAGCTCGTCGGCCCAACGGGCGGCCAGATCCCGGGCTTCGGCGAGGCGTCCCTGCCTCAACAACAGCCAGCACCGGCTCTCCACCATGTCGGCGGCGGTGGCGGCCCCCTGCACCAACCCGGCCTCCTCCGCCCGGTCCAGGGCGAGGGCGGCGGCATCGTATTGACGAGTCTGAATCATCAACCGCCCCGCCAACAGCAGGACCCGGGCCCGTACCGGCCCGCCGAGCGCGGCGGCGTCCCTCAACAGCCGGGGAAGCATCTGGGCAGCGGCGGCCAAGTCCTCCTTGACCAGCCGCGTGCCCATGGCGTTCAGCGCACCCGTGACCCCGGCGATGGTGGGAGGTTCCCCCTCAACAGAGTTTTGGGCGTCCGGCTGGAGAAGAGTGGCACGGACCGGGGCCCACGGGGCCTCGGGGTCCGAGTCCTGTGGGGGTTGGTGCTCCGCGACCAACAAGGCGGTGGTGGGAACGCCGAGGGCGGCGGCAAGTCGGCGAGCGGTTTCCAGCCGTGTGTCCTGCCGGGCGCCCTGTTCCAACTTGGAGATCAGGGAGAAGGAGAGACCGGCGGCACCGGCGAGTTCCCGTTGGGTGAGACCGGCGCGCTTCCGCGCTTCGCGAAGACGGTCTCCGAAGGTTTGCTCAACCATGGCTTCCACGACTCCCGTTCCAGCGGGCATGAGGTCGCTCCCCGGACGGTATGCCCGATTGTCGGGGGAGCCAACGACCGGACACCGCATGGGCGAAAATGGGGTGCTTCTCCCATCGAACACTTTGTCTCGCGCCTTGGTACCCCTGTGCCGGGAGAGAGGCGGGTGAGGCTGAAGGGCTTCGGGCGGAGGGTGGTCGGCGTAGTGTGGGAGCCCCGGATTTCAGCGACTCTCCGGGGTTTCGTGCACTACCGGAGGTCTGCTGAAAAATCGGCTGCCGAGACGGGGACTCGACTGTGCCTGACCTGGACCTTCACAATGGGGTCCTCATCACCCCTGTGAGGGGTACCAACCCGCGTTCGGCGGCGCGGGCCCACCCTGCGGCGCGGGTGTCCTCATCACCCCTGTGAGGGGTACCAACCGGACGGCGGTGAGGGTGTCGGCGTCCGTGGCCTCGGTCCTCATCACCCCTGTGAGGGGTACCAACGTGCGGGAGGCGAGGTCATCGGCGAGGGAGGCGGGGGTCCTCATCACCCCTGTGAGGGGTACCAACCACCCACAGATCAGCGGGCCGGCGTAGTCGTGGGAGTGTCCTCATCACCCCTGTGAGGGGTACCAACTGTTGCCGGACCACCGTGGCTTGCGAGTCCACTCGGGGTCCTCATCACCCCTGTTGAGAGATGTCAACCGGGTTGGTACCGAGTGCTCGTGGCGCGTTGGGGCCACGCCCTCCTCGCCAGGGGAGGAGAAAACCTTCTTCACCCCTCATGGACCCGGGTCATCCGCTAGGGTCCTCATCACTTCTGCGAGAGACAACAGCTCGGTGGGGTGCGTCCTGCTTGTCGGCAGAGCCGGGACGTTTGTCGAGTCGTGGGTGAGGGGGCGACTCGAAGGGGGCCTCGAATCAGACCTTCGAGGTTTGAAGGGGAACGCCGGCAAGGGGCGGGGAGGGGACTTGTCGTAGCACGTGGCGATGCCGTGCCGCCTTTTCGACTTGTTGATCATTTCCCGACGGTGTTCCGCTCCTTGCGGAGGCCGACCGTCGTGGCCGGCGGGCCGACCGCTTCAATTCCCCTCCCTGCGGGGCGCGGTCCGCTCCGTTCGGCGCAAGGCCCGCTCGACCGGTCGAGCGGGAAACCCGGCTGAGACGTGATGACCCGAGGAGTTCAAGGCATGACAGCGGATGCCTTCGAGAGACCGGTTCCGGAATCGGACGCGGGCGGCCAACGAGCCCTCGCCCTCCTGGACAAGGCGATCAACGTCCAGAGCCCGCTGGTGCGCAAGAACATCACCAGGGCCCGCCAACGGAACCCGGAGGCGACACCGGCAGAGGTGATCCGCAACCTGGAGCGGATGTACGTCAGCGCCCTGACCGGAACGGGGGCCGCCGTGGGAGGGACGGCTGCTGCTCCCGGAGTCGGCACGGGAGTCGCACTGGCGCTGTCGGCGGGCGAGGCATTCTCATCCCTTGAACTGAGCACTCTCTTCGCGCTCTCGATCGCCGAGGTCCACGGCATCCCCCTCGACGAGTTGGAGCGCCGCCGAACCATCGTGATGGGAATCATGCTCGGCGGGACCGGTTCCACCCATATAGCCAAAGTTGCCGAGCGGACGGGGCAGCACTGGGGACGGCAGGTGGTCGCCAAGGTGCCCATCGAAACGCTGCGCCAGATCAACAAGATCCTGGGCAAGAATTTCGTCACCAAGTACGGGACCAAGCAGGGGATCATCGTTCTCGGTCGCGTCGCGCCGTTCGGTATCGGTGCTGTGATCGGTGGCGGCGCCAACGCCGCTATCGCCACTTTCACCGTGAGGGCCGCCCGTCGTGCCTTCGGCCCGCCCCCGGCATCGTGGCCGGAGATGGTGTGCGACGACGCACCGCCCGTGTCCGAGGACCCGCCCGTCTGATCCGCGTCGCATCGAAGGACGTGGAGCCTGCCGACTTCGCCGCCGGGATCGACCACGGTACTCACATCGCGCCATGAACCCCGGCCGGGCGGCCCCGCCGAGGTTGGAAAGGTCCGGGCGCGGCTCCGTCGCTTCCGGCCGGTCAACCGTTGTCCCCGGCGGTGCGTCCCGGGACGGTGGGGCGAGGCCGCCGGGAACGTTCGAGGGGTGGGGCCACGTGGATGCCTACGAGGAGCGGTTCGGTTGGAACCGCACAACGCTGGGGCTGATGGCCGGGTGCGTGGTGCTGACGGCGGGTTCGTTCCTGCCGGATACTCCGCTGTACATACGGCTGTTGGCCGTGGCGCTCTTCGGGGTCGGCGGGATCGTCATGGCCATCGGCTTGTCCAGGGGAAAGGTCGCGCTGCGCGTCGATGAGCAGGGCGTACTCCTGAGCAGCAGCCCGTTGTGGCACGCGGAGAGGACCAGCCGGGTGCGGTGGGAGCACATCGCGGCCGTGGTGTTGTGGGAGCAGCGCCTGCGGCACTCGCGACTGTTGCACCTGGGCCTGGCCCGCCACTCGGTGACAACGGCGTTGTCGGGGTGGGGAGGTGAGCCCTCCATCGAGAAGCAGGGGCCCTGGGCTCACCTTCCGCTGCCTCCCATGGAGGTCAGTGCGCACGTGAACGGTTGGCGGCTGGACGAGGCCCGTCTCGCCGACGCCGTGGCCCGGTTCGCCCCGCCGGGCGTGCGGGTGATCGACACCCGGGGGAAGTGACCCACCCGGTAGTGACGGGCACGACGGGGCTCCGGTGCCCGTGGGGTGCCGTCGGTCCCCGGGGATGGGGTCCGTCCGATCGGCCCGGTCGTTGTTCGGGCCTGTACAGGCGTTGCCCACGGCGTTGGAATGGGCCGGGCGCGGCTTCGTCGCCTTCGGCCGGTCGATCGCCCCGGCGACGGGGGTCCCGAAGCGCCGGGCGAGGTCGTCGGGAACGTTCGAGGGGTGGGGCCGAGTGGAGGCGTACGAGGAGCGGTTCGGGTGGGACCGCAGGACGCTGGGGACTGTGGCCCTGTGCGCCGTGTTCGTCGGACTGGCCTCCCTGCCGGGAATGCCGGTCGTGATGCGCGTACTCGTCTACGCGCTTTTCGGGGTCGGCGGGCTCGTGATGGTCTTCGTCGCGTTCAGCCGGAAAGTCGCGTTGCGGGTGGATGAGCGGGGTGTGCTGCTGGGCGGCAGCCCGTTGCGGTACTCGGCGACCACCGCCCGGGTCCGGTGGAACACGATCGAGGCCGTGGTGCTGTGGGAACAGCGCCTGCGGCACACGCGAATGCTGTACGTGGGTCTCGCCCGTCTCCCCGGAAGTCCGCCGCTGCCGGGCCCCGGGCGAGGGCTGGATCCCCCGATCGTCGGGGCCCGGTCGGTGGGTCACGTGCCCCCGGAGGTCCTGGCGGCGAGCGTGTGCGTGAACGGTTGGCGGTTGGACGAGGCCCGTCTCGCCGCCGCTGTCGCGCGGTTCGCCCCGCCGGGCGTGCGGGTGATCGACACCCGGGGGAAGTGACTCCCCGGCAAGGGTGAGCGCGGGTCCTCATCGCCCCTGTGAGGGGTCCCCACGCGGTCTTGGCGCCACCCGCTCGCGCCGCGAGGGGTGGGGAGCCTGCCACCGACGCGGGTCACACGGTGGTGGCCGATCCGGAGGGAGACGGGCTCTGCTCGGACTCGGCGACGGGGAACCGCACCCCGGTGAGGTCTTCGGAGACGGCCCACAGCCGTTGCTGGACGGCTATTTCGTAGGACTGTGGGCTGGAGGTGACCAACCGGGGGTGGCCCTTGACCTGGTTGCGTCCGTCAGGGCCGTAGTACTGGCCGCCGAGCGCGGCGGGATCGGTGGCGGCGCGCAGGGTCGGCAGCGCGCCCATCGCCGCTGTCTGGGTGATCAGCGGCGCGAGCCGGGTGAGCGGAAGCCGGAGGGCCGCGGGGGTGTTGCGGGCGAGCTCGGTGTTGGACATGCCGGGGTGTGCGGCCATCGCGACGGTGGTGCCGTGCGTGGCGAGCCGGCGCTGCAGCTCGTAGGTGAACATGAGGTTGGCCAGTTTGGACTGACCGTAGGCGGCGACCCGGCTGTACGACCGCTCCCATTGCAGGTCGTCGAAGTGGATCGCGGCTCGGATGCGGTGGCCGGTGCTGGTGACCGTGACCACGCGCGAGCCGGGTACCGGCAGCATCAGGTCCAGCAGCAGCCCGGTGAGTGCGAAGTGGCCGAGGTGGTTGGTGCCGAACTGCATCTCGAAGCCGTCCCGGGTGGTCTGCTTCGGGGTGTACATCACGCCGGCGTTGTTGATCAGCAGGTCGATCCGCTCGAACCGGGACCGCAGGGCCACCGCCGCGGTTCGGACGGATTCGAGTGAGGTCAGGTCCAGCGCCTGTACGGTCACGTCGCCGGTCATGCGGGCTGCGGCCTGCTCGCCCTTCTCGACGTCACGCACGGCGAGCACCACGGAGGCCCCGCGCTCGGCGAGTGCCTTGGCGGTCTCGTACCCCAGGCCGGTGTTGGCCCCGGTCACCACGGCCACCCGCCCGCGCTGGTCCGGAATATTCGCCGTCGTCCACTTCTCGCTCATGTCGGGCTCCCACCTGATTAAGTACCGGAGGTATCTTGTGTTCCCGACACTAAAGTACCCCAGGTACGTTGTCAACGTACCGGCGGTACTCAAGTTAGGCTGGTGATCGTGAGTTTCCAGCGGGCGCGAACCGAGGAGCAGCGGGAGATCCGCCGGCGGGCGATCCTCGACACGGCGTCGGCGATGCTCGACGAGATGCCCGTGGCCTCGGTCACCTTGAACGAACTCAGCCGCCGCGTGGGGCTGGCGAAGCCGAACGTGCTGCGTTACTTCGAGTCCCGCGAGGCGGTGCTGCTGGAACTGCTGGACCGCTTCCTGCGGGAGTGGCTGACGGACCTCGCGGGCGAGTTGGCCGCGGGCATCGACGAGAAGCTGCCCATGGCCGAGCGGGCGACAGCGGTGGCCGGGATTCTCAGCAGCTCACTCGCCGGCCGAGTGGTGTTGTGCGACCTCTTCGGTGCCCAGGGCGGCGTCCTGGAGCACAACGTCTCCGTCGAGGTGGTCGCACGCTACAAGCGCGCCTCCCTGGACCGCCTGACAACCATGAGCACCCTGATCCGGAGGTATCTGCCGGAGCTGGGCGAGAACGCGACGCCGTTCAGCCTGCACACCATGGTCATGGCCGGCGCGCTGTCGGCGTACAGCACGCCCCCGCCCAGCCTGCAGGCGGCCTACCGGGCCGAGCCCGACCTCGCCCGCTTCCACCTGGAGTTCAAGGACTCCTTGAAGCTGGCCCTGACCGCGACCCTCCTGGGCGTGCTGCCCCGCGACTGACCCGTGTCGCACGGAACAGGCAAAAGCCTCTGTACTTCTCGCGCGCCCGGACGGTGGGGGCGGGGTGCCCGAACCGGCGTGCCGCGCGTGTGGCCTGATGCCCGGTACCGCGACACCACGAGGCATCCCTGCGGTGGCACATGCCCCGAAGTTCTCATCGCCGTTGTATAGGGCGCCAACGAGACCGTCATGAGGCGCCGGAGGGGGCCCGGCACCGGTCCTCCTCATCCCTGTGAGGGGCAAGGGCAGGCCAAGAGGGAAGTTCCCCGGGTGTCGCCGAGGTGGGATTCAAGCGTTCTCCGTCGGCGGGGTCGAGGCGGGGGCGACGGCGTGGACGCGCTCGGTGAGGAGGTGGGTGCACTCCCGGTAGGCGGTCAGCGGGACCCGGACGGGACCGTGTTCCACGGTGCCGAGCCACTGCACCGCGAGGTCGTCCCGGCCGCACCACAGCCAACAGGTTCCTCGGCGCCACCGGTCGGGGGAGTGCTCGCGCACCATCGCCGGCGGGCGTATTCGCCTCTTCATCGCGCCCGGCTCCCGAAGGGGTCGATGTCGGCTTCGCGGAAGGCGGTGAGGCGGGTGCGGGCGGTCAGCCAGAGGCGTTCGCCCTCTTCGAGGTCGAGGCGGACGCCGGTGTGGGTGCGGACCACGTCCACGATCCGCATGGGCACCCCGCCGATGATCACCCGGTCCTCGACGCGGGCGGTGGTGCGGGTCAGCGCCACGGTCTCCAGGTGCTCGGGCAGGGCCGGGCCCGGGAACCGTTCGGGGGTGGGCTCGGGGTGGTTCACAGCCACCGTCCGGGGACGGCACGGTAGGGGCGGGTGATGATCTCCCGGTAGGTCAGGTGATCGGGGTGGGCCCGCAGGTGGGCGAGCATCCAGCCGGTGAGGTGTCCGCCGCCCTCCCCGGTGGGCCCGAGGCGCCCGCACACCGCGCACTGGCCGGTGAAGGTGAAGGCTTCGGCGTCCGGTTCCCGGTCGGGTTCGATGGCGTACTCGCGGAAGCGGAACACCCCGGTCGGGGTGTCGGTGCCGGGCCGCCCGGCCGGGGCGGTCACCGGTTCCCGTCCGCGCACAGCGGGCAGTGCCACACCGGCGTGTCCTCATCGCTCTCCCCGACCTGCCGACCCTCCTGGGTGAGGGTCGAGCAGGCCGCGCAGCGCACCAGCGCCCGCACCGGCCGGGCCCCCGGCACCGGGAGCGGAGGCGGGGTGTCGGCCAGACCGGCGGCGGCGTCCGCCAGGTCCTCGCGTCGTCGGCGTTGCTGCGGGGTGAGCCGGCGGGTCGGCGCGTCGTTGCGCATGGAAACTCCCGTGATGTGACGTGTACGTTCCGTCACCCATCACGCTAGGGCGGGGGCGAGGAAGGCTTCAATGCCGGACCGGTGTCACTTCAACCGAGAGTGACGATTTGTGCCACACCGTCACATTGGCAGATGGATCGTTCGTGCCAACCGGCGCATCTCGGGGGTCAGCTTGCGACGGCGCTCGGTCATCGCCTGCACAATGTCCCTGGCGTACCGCTGGTGCCCGAGCCACTGTGGCGCGTCCCGCTCCACCCGGAGCAGGGTCTCCGTCGCCTCCCCGTACTGCCGGGTGCGGACCTGGGCGTTCGCCACGTCCAGGAGGTGACGGTTCCGGCTGTTCACCGTGGGAGCCAGTCGCAGGGCGCCGATGCGGTCCGCCAGGCGCAACACCTCGTCCGGACGGTCCTCCACCATGGCCCGTTCCGCCCGCTGCATGGCCACCGTGACCGAGGAGAACCCCCGGTAGAACCCGGCCGTTCGCGCTTCCCCGGCTCCGCCCGGCCGCATCATCGCTCCCGCCGCGGTGGCCAGGCGGAGGGCGTGCTGGGCGTCGTCCGGACGACTGTCCCGGGCGGCTGTCGCGGCCACGCGAAGCAACACCGCTCCCCAGGCCGAGAGTTCGCCGTTGGTGGCGGTGGACAACCGGGGTTCCAGCTCCACGGCCCACCGGGCGGCCAGGTCGGAAGCCTCCTGCAAACGTCCGCTGCGCAGCAGAAGCCAACAGCGGTTGTTCGCCATGGAGGCGCCGTGCAGGGTGTCGGGCACCAGACGGTCGGCACGGTCGAACGCGGTGGAAGCGGGCTCGTACAGGCGGACTTGCGTCATCAGACGTCCGGCGAGTTGCAGGACGCGCATCTGCAAGGAGGTGTCGGCGAGGGCCGTGGAGTCCCGTACCAGGGCGGGGAGAAGAGTCGCCAGGTCCGTGAACCGGCCGCGTACGTAAAGATCCACGGCCGAGTTCAGGGCGCTGCTCACCCCGGCGGGGGTGGGTTCCTCCTCGACGTCTCCGGGACCCGGTGCGCTCACGGCGGCCACCAGTTCCGCCCACCGGTCGTGATCAACCGGAGGAGTGCTCTCGGGGGGTTCCGTGGCGAGGAGTCGGGTGGTGGGGATATCGAGGGCGGAGGCCAACCGGCGTGCGGTTTCCAACCTGCTTTCCCGGCTGCCCTGTTCGATCTTCCGAATCATGGAGAGGGATACGCCGGACCGGGCGGCGAGATCGCTTTGGGTGATGCCGGCCAGCTTGCGGGCTTCCCGCAGGCGGTCCCCGAAGGTGTGTCCTGGCATGGGCGTATGTCTCCGTTTTCCCCGTTTCAGCCGTCTCGGGCAGGACGGTACTGCTTTTCGGGTGGGAAGGGGAGAGTGCCCGGGCATCGCTGCCATGGTGATGGGACAAGATGCTTGGGCGGGGTGAAGTCCGGTGCAGCGACGGCCGGGTTGGTGAGGTGGCTCATCCGGCTCTGCATGGTGGGCAGTGGTTTTCTCAGGCGGAACGCCGTGCGAGCCACCGGTCATCGACGTACGCTGGCGGCCCGGATTTCAGCGACTCTCCGGGGTTTCGTGCACTACCGGAGGTTCGCTGAAAAATCGGCTGCCGAGACGGTGACTCGACTGTCCCTGACCTGGACCTTCACAATGGGGTCCTCATCACCCCTGTGAGGGGTACCAACACGATGTGGCGGGCCGTGGCGTGGAGGACTTCCACGGTGTCCTCATCACCCCTGTGAGGGGTACCAACAGGTAGGTGCGGCGGGCGCGGCGTTGGATGTCGTGTGGTCCTCATCACCCCTGTGAGGGGTACCAACATTGACCCCACGCGCACGTCCACGATGTCCGCCGGGGTCCTCATCACCCCTGTGAGGGGTACCAACAGGTAGGTGCGGCGGGCGCGGCGTTGGATGTCGTGTGGTCCTCATCACCCCTGTGAGGGGTACCAACATTGACCCCACGCGCACGTCCACGATGTCCGCCGGGGTCCTCATCACCCCTGTGAGGGGTACCAACAGGTAGGTGCGGCGGGCGCGGCGTTGGATGTCGTGTGGTCCTCATCACCCCTGTGAGGGGTACCAACATTGACCCCACGCGCACGTCCACGATGTCCGCCGGGGTCCTCATCACCCCTGTGAGGGGTACCAACATCCAGGTGCCGGCGCGGATCGCCGCTTCCTGCTCCTCGTCCTCATCACCCCTGTGAGGGGTACCAACGTGCGGATGCCGACCATGCACGCGGTCATCCGGTGTCCTCATCACCCCTGTGAGGGGTATCAACACCCGGCGGCCGAGGTGGTCGTTCCAGCCGATGAGGTCCTCATCACCCCTGTGAGGGGTATGGCCTACCCACCGAGCGGTGCGTCGGGTGGTCGGGACGAACCGTTCGTTGTCGGCGGCGTTGTTCAGGGGGAACGTGCGCCGTGTTGGGGGCCACGGCGGGACGCAGGGGAGTGGGATGCGGGCGGATGTGCGGCAGGTCGCGGAGGGCACCTATCTGGTGCACGGCAGCAACACCAACTGGGTCATCCTCACCGAGGGCGGGGAGATGACCCTGATCGACACCGGCTACCCCGGTGACCGGCAGCGGCTGCTGAACTCGCTCGCCGAGGTGGGTGGTTCCCCGGAGCGGGTGGCCGCCGTGCTGATCACCCACGCCCACAACGACCACCTCGGGTCGGCCGAGTACCTGCGGGCCGAATACGGCACGCCCGTCCTGATGCACGAGGCCGAGGTGCCGCACGCCCGCCGGGACTTCCTGCACCAGGTGTCGATCGGGACGGTCCTGCGCAACGGGTGGCGGCCGGGCGTGCTGCCCTGGGCCGTGCACGCGCTTCGTTCCGGTGGGACGGCCCGGCTGCCGGTGGCCGAACCGGCGCCGTTTCCCGGGACCGGTCCCCTCGACCTGCCCGGCCGGCCGGTCCCGGTGCACACCCCCGGCCACACCGACGGCCACTGCGCCTACCACCTGCCGCACCTCGGGGTGCTGGTCTCCGGTGACGCGCTGGTGAGCGGCCATCCGACCTCCCGCCACCGGGGTCCGCAGTTGCTGCCCGACATGTTCCACCACGAACGGGACCGGACGGTGGCCTCGTTGGACGTCCTGGCGACCCTCGACGGCGATGTCCTGCTCCCCGGGCACGGCCCGGTTCACCACGGTTCGCCGGCCGAGGCCGCCCGGCGGGCGCGGTCGCTCGCTAACGCGGCCCGGTGGGCGGCCTGACGCCTTCGCGGAACGCCGCCGGGCCACCCCCGCCGGGCCACCACCCATGGTCC
>NZ_VKHS01000219.1 GCF_014141525.1 Streptomyces calidiresistens | reverse complement strand
CGCCCCGCCCGCCCCGGACGGCTCCGGCGCCCCGGTCTCCCGGGGACGCCGCCGCACCATGCGCGGTTTCCGTGACGTCCTCACCGAGACCGGTCGCTCCCACCCCCACCTGGAGGTGGTGTGGGAGGAGGTCCACGAGCGCTGGCGCGAGCATCTGGAGGATCTGGGGCTGGACCCCGAACTCTTCCGCTACCAGCGGGAGATGAACGCCGACGAGGGCGAGGCGGCGGGTCTCTTCGCGGTGCGCGCCGACTCCGACTTCACGGATCTGTTGCTGCGCGCCGTCACCGACCACCGCGACACCGACGGTCTCGCCGACCTCGTGCACGGTTTCGCCCACAAGCTCGGCAGGCGCGAGGAACTGACCGCCGAACGCGACTTCACCGCGGGCTCGCTCGACCTGCTCGAGCGCATCGCCGCCGCGGGTGCCGAGCGGGAGCGCGCCCGCGCCGTGCACGCCGCAGCCGAGGGGCGCACCCGCGGCCTCGCCCGTCGGCTGGCCGCCCGCGCGGAGCGCGAGCGGGAACGGACCGCCGTGCTCTCCGAGCGCGCCGCCCTCGCGGCCGAGGCCACCGCGGCCGCGTCCCGCGCCCGGGACTCCGCCCGTGCCATCGCCGCCGAACTCGCCTGGCGCCACGCCGCCTCGGCGTTGGCCGACGGCGAGCGGGAGGCGGCGGAACGCCGCCGCGAGCTGGCCGACGCACGCTCCCTGCACGCCGCCTGGCAGGCCACCGAGACCGTGCTGCAGCACCGCTCGGCCGCCGATCGCGCGGCCCGGGTGGCCGAGGCCATCCGGGAGGCCGAACGGGACGCCGCCCCGGCCCTCGCCGCCCGCGCCCGGGCGGCCGGTGAGCTGATCCGCGCCCTGGAGGCAGCGGCCTCGGGGGCCGAACGGGAGGCGGCCGGTCACGAACGCCGTTCGGCGGACCTCCTGGCCGCCGGCGAGGAGACCCGGCGGGAGGCGACCGCCGCCGCCACCGCCGCCCAGCGCGCCCGCAGCGAGGCCGACCACCTCGAGCAGCGGCTCGCCGAACTCGACCGCGAGATCGCGGAGGCGGCGGACGCCGGTTGGTTCGAGGAGGACGAGACCCCCGGGGATCCCGCCCTGGCCGCCCTGGCCGCCGACGACGCGGCCCGTACCGCCGAGACCGCGTTGCACGCGGCCCGTGAGGTCGCCGCCCGGACCGCGGACGCCGCACGGGCCGCCTCCGAGCGCCACACCCGGGCCCGCCTGGCCGAGGCCCGGGCCACCGACGGGGTGGACGCGGCGGAGACCGCCTTGACCGCGGAGATCCGCGCGGCCGGCGCGCTGGCCGCCGAGCCCCGGGTGGGCGAGCTGTTGGGTGCCGATCCGAGCCGGCCGCCCGGCGCCGAGGAGTTGGACGGCAGGGCGGAGGAACTGCGGGAACTGCTGGAGGGGGCGGTCGAGGCGGCCGAGCGCCGACTGTTCGAGCAGCGCACGGGAGCCGCCGAGGATTCCCGCATCCTCGCCGCCCTGGGCGACGGGGGTCTGCTGCCGCCGGGGCCCGACGTGCTCGCCGCCGTGGAGTGCCTCGGCGAGCACGGGGTCCCCGCCCTGCCCGGTTGGCGCTACCTGGCCCGGTCCGTGCACCCCGACGACCACGCCGCCGTGCTGGCGGCCCGCCCCGAACTGGTCGACGGTGTCGTGGTCACCGACCCCGAGGGGTTGGAGCGGGCCCGGGAGATCCTCGTCGAGGCCGCGCTCCTGCCCCGCTCGGCGGTGGCCGTCGGTACCTCCGCCGCCCTGCTGGCCCCCGTCCCGCCGGCCGACCGGGACGGGCTCGCCGGCGGCGCCGGGATGTTCCTGGTGCCGCCCAACCCCGCCATGCACGACGAGAACGCGGCCGACGCCGAGCGGGGCGCCCTCCGCGAGCGGGCCCGGGTCAGGAACGGCGAGATCGAGGAACTGGCCGCCCGGCTCGCGACGGACCGGGCGCTGACGGCCCGTCTCGCCTCGTGGCGCACCGGCTGTCCCCCCGGCCGGTTGACGGCCCTGCGGGAGGAGGCGGAGCGCGCCCGGATCGCCGCCTCCGCCGCCCGCCGCGAACTGGACGCGGCCGACCTGGCCCGCCGGGAAGCCGAGGATGCGGCCGGGGAGGCGCGACGGGCCGTCGAGGACAGGGGGGAGGCCGCCCGCCGGGCCCGCCGGGCGGCCGACGCGCTCGCCGGTCTCGCCCGCCGGCTGCGCGAGCGCCCCGCCCACCGCTCGCGGCTCCGCGAGCTGGCCGAGGAGGTCACCGAGGCGGAGGAGCGGGCGGCCCGGCTGCTGGACCGTGCCAGGGCGGCCGACGAGGACCGACGGGCCGCCCAGCGGGCCGCCGACGACGCCCGGCGCACCGCCCGCGCCCTGCGTGCCGAGCGGGCCGGGATCGCCGGCGCCCCGGAGGACGCCGTTCCCGACGAGGGCGCGGATCCCGCGGCGGAGGACCCGGTCGAGCCCGCCGCCCTGCCCGCCCTGCGCGAGGCCTACCGGGCCGCCGGACACCTCTACGAGAAGGTTGCCGTCGGCAGCGATCTGCGCGCCGAACAGGCCAGGGCCGAGGGCGACGAGAGCGCGGCCCGCGCGGCCCTGGACCGACTGGGCAGCCGGGTCCGCACCCGGGCCGGCCGTCTGCTGTCCACGCCCGAGGGGGCCGACGGCCCCGCCCGTCAGGCCGCGGCCGCCCGGGCCGAGGAGCTGGCACACCTGCTGGAGGGGCGTGCCGCCGAGGCGGGGGAACGGTTGGGCCGCCTGCGCGGCGAGGCGGAACGGCTCGCCCCCGGGGAGGGCGGGGCCCATGCCGAACTTCCCCCCGACCTGGAGCCGACCGACGCCGAACACGCCCGCGCCCTGCTGCGCGACGCGGAGGCGGAACTCGCCCGCCGGGGCGACGCGCTGGAGACCGCCCGCCTGGCCCAACAGGACGCCGAGCGCGGCCGGACCGCAGCCGAGCGCGCCGCATCCGATTTCGCCGAGACGGCGGGGCAGCTCCTGGACCTGCTGCGCGAACCCGATCCGACCGATACCGCCCACGCGGCGGACGGATCCGGGGCCGCCGGCGCCGAGCCCTATCCGGGGGCCGCCGAGGACGCCCGGCGTGCCGCCGCCGAGTCCCGTCGGGCCCTGCGCGGCTGCGCCGCCGAACTGTCGGCGGCGGAGGGCGCCGTGCGGGAGGCCGCCGATCGGCTGGTGCGGCACGCCAACTCCGCGCGCTTCGAGGCGGTGCGCACCCCCGCCCGGCAGCAGATCCGGGAGCTGCCCCCGGCCGCACTGCCCGCCCACGCCGAGGCATGGGCCGCCGCCTTCGCCCCCCGACTGCGGGTGCTCACCGACGAACTCGGTCAGTTGGAGCGCAACCGCGACGGCATCGTGGACCGTCTGCGCGGGCTGGTGGAGTCCTCCCTGGACACCCTGCGCTCCGCGCAACGCCTCTCCCGCCTCCCCGACGGGCTGGGGGAGTGGTCCGGTCAGGAGTTCCTGCGGATCCGTTTCGAGGAACCCGACCGGGCGACCCTGGTCACCCGACTGGGCGAGGTGGTGGACGAGACCACCCGGGCCGCCGTACGGCGCAACACCGACCTGCGCCGCGACGGGATGTCCCTGCTGCTGCGCGGTGTCCGGGCGGCCCTGGAACCCCGCGGCGTCGCGGTGGAGATCCTCAAGCCGGACGCGGTGCTGCGCGCCGAGCGGGTACCCGTCGGGCAGATGGGCGACGTTTTCTCCGGCGGGCAGTTGTTGACCGCGGCCATCGCGCTGTACTGCACCATGGCCGCGCTGCGCGGCAACGATCGGGGACGGGATCGGCACCGGCACGCCGGCACCCTCTTCCTGGACAATCCCATCGGGCGGGCCAACGCCACCTACCTCCTGGAGCTCCAGCGGGCCGTGGCGGATGCCCTGGGTGTCCAGCTGCTGTACACCACAGGCCTGTTCGACACCACGGCTCTGGCGGAGTTCCCGCTGGTGATCCGTCTGCGCAACGACGCGGACCTGCGGGCCGGCCTGAAGTACATCAGTGTCGAGGAGCACCTGCGACCCGGTCTGCCGGGCACACCGGCGGACGAGGGGGTGCGGGCGGAGATCACCGCGACCCGGGTCCACAACCGCCCCGCGGACGTCGTTCCCGCCACGCCGGAACCCGCCGGGGCGACGGCGGACGGGGGGAGCGGCGACCGGAGCCCGTAGCCGGGCCCCGTCACCGCACGACGCGCGGCGGTTCGCGGGGCGCCGGGACGGGCGGTCCCCGTCCCGGCGCCCCGGTCATCACCGTCGTTCCAGCGGTCTCCTCCTCGCCGCGCTGCTGGGCAGCGACACCACGCCGTGGCGTTGGCGCCACATCTGACGGGTGATCCAGATGTCCAGGAAGGCCCAGGTGGTGATGATGGTTCCGGCTATCGTCAACACCATCATCGGAAAGGCCGCCCAGGACTTGGCGAGGGTGCACAACAACGCCGCCAGCAACTGCACGAGGGTCAGCGCCGCGATCAGGACGGCCCGGACCGCCGCCTCGCGAACCGGGTCCGGCATCCGTGGTTTGGCATACACGCCATCGCTCCCTGCACGGTGAGATGTACGCGAGATGCGCTGAAATGTCGGGGAACACCTACTCGGGCATCATGCCAGAACTCCTTGCGCGGGCGGGGCCGACGGACCAGGATGGCGCACAGCCCGTTTTCACCGGGGTTCTCCCCGGACACCGTTCACCACTCGGGTGTCCCCCGGGGCGGGCGGCGCCGGTCGCGCGCCGCGCCGATCCCCGGGGCCGGGCCCGAGCCGTGTCGACGCATCCGCGTCCGGGCGGACCAAGGGGAGGGCATGCGCTTCCGCGGTAGGTCGATCCGTCACAAGATCGTGGTGCTGCTCATGGTGCCCCTGCTGTCCCTGGTGGCCCTGTGGGGATTCGCGACCGCCCTCACCCTTCACGAGGCCCGGCAACTGACCCGGGTCTCCCACCTCGTCGACGACTTCGGCGACCCGGCCGCCGAGGTGGTCCGGGACCTGCGCCGGGAACGCCGCGAAACGATCGTCCACCTCGCCGACCCGCGGGGTCCCCGGGAGGAACTGCGCGGTGCCCGGCAGGCCACCGACCGGTCCATCGGGGTCGTGCGCCTCAACGCCTCCGGTCCCGCCCGGGAGAACCTCGCCCCCGGGGCGGGGGAGGCGCTGGACTCCTTCCTGGAGGCACTGGACCACCTCGAGCGGGCCCGTGAACAGGTGGACAGCAACACTCTCACCCGCACCGGCGCGCTGGAGGCCTACAACGCCGTCGCCGAACCCGGACTGCGGCTGCAATCCGCCCTCCACCTCCTGGAGAACGTGGAGTTGGACCGGCACGGTCGCGCCGTCGCCTCCCTCGGCATGGTCGCCGAGAACGTCTCCCGGGCCGACGCGCTGGTGGCGGGGGCCCTGGCCGCCGGTCGGATGACCGACCGCGAGCACCGGGCCCTGTCCGACGCCGTGGCGGAGCGGGGCCTGCTCCACCGCCTCCACCTGTCCGACCTGCCGGTGGAGGACCGTCGGGCCCACGAGAACTTCTGGCAGGCGGGACAGGGCCGGATCCTTCGAGAGGCCGAGGAACGGGTCGTGGAGCAGGGCGTGGGGGGCGTCCAGCCGGGTCGGTGGGAGGAGATCACGACCACGACCCTGAACGAGCTCCGGGCCCTGGGCGACTCCGCGGCCGAGCGTCACGCGGCCCGGGTGGAACCGGCCGCGGCCGCGGTCCTGCTGCGCGCCGCCCTCGCCGGGATCGCGGGCCTGGCCGCGGTGCTCCTGTCGATCGGGATCTCCCTGCGGGTGGGGCGTGGTCTGACCCACGAGTTGCGGCTTCTCTCCGATCGGGCCACGGAGGCCGCCGAGGTCCGCCTGCCCGGGGTGATGAACCGTCTCGCCGCGGGCGAGCGCGTGGACGCCGCCGGGGAGGTCTCCCGGGCGGAGCACGGCCCGGACGAGGTGGGACGGGTGGGCCGGGCGCTGGACACCCTTCAACACGCCGCGATCGAGGCCGCCGTGCGGGGCGCCGAGATGCGTCGCGGGGTCTCGGAGGTCTTCGTCAACCTCGCCCGGCGCAACCAGGTGCTGTTGCAGAAACAAATCGACCTCCTCGGCGCGATGCAGCGGCGCACCGACGACGAGGACGAGTTGGAGGACCTGTTCCGTCTGGACCACCTCGCCGGCCGCATGCGGAGGCACGCGGAGGGGCTGATGATCCTCTCCGGCGCGGCCCCCGCCCGGCAGTGGCGCACCCCGGCGCGTCCGATGGACGTGGTCCGCGGCGCGGTGCGGGAGATGGAGGATCCCGAACGGGTCGAGGTGCGGCGGATGCCGTCCCTGGCCGTCGACGGCGCCGTCGTCGCCGATCTGGTCCACCTGTTGGCGGAACTGTTGGAGAACGCGATCAACTACTCGCCGCCCCACACCGCCGTCCAGGTGCACGGCGAGCGGGTGCCGCACGGCTTCTCCATCGAGATCCACGACCGGGGGCTGGGCATGCCTCCCGGGGCGATGTCCGAGGCCAACCACCGCCTCGCGCACGCCCCCGACTTCGAACTCTCCGACACCGATCGACTGGGACTGTTCGTGGTGGCCCGGCTGGCCCGACGCCACGGGATACGGGTCTCCCTGCGGGAGTCCCCCTACGGCGGGACCACCGCGGTGGTGTTGATCCCCGGGGAGGTGTTGGGCCCCCCGGAGGACGGGAGGGGGGCGTCCCCGATCGCCGGCACCGGGCGCCTGTCGGTGACCGGAGGACCGGGGGCCGTTCCCGTGGAGGCCGGGCGGGGCGGCCCGGTGGAACTGGAGACCCCGCTCGAACGGGTCCTCGCGGGACGGGGGGCGGGCCCCCGCAACCGGGCCGACGACCCCGGTGATTCCCTCGGCAGACGAAGCGCGGACGACCCCGCGGGCGGTCGTCCACCCCTGCCCACCCGCCGTCCCGGGCGGGCGGTGGAGGACTCCCGGCGCGGTCCGCGCGAACGCGACACCGCGAGCGACCGTGCCGTGCGCACCGAGGACCGGGAGGGGAGCGGGGGAGGCGTCCGGGGTGGATCCGACCCCGGAACCGGGGCGGGAACGGGGGTGGAGCCGACCTCGCGCCGGTCCGTTCCGGTGCTGATCGCGGAGAACGGTCGGGTGG
>NZ_VKHS01000218.1 GCF_014141525.1 Streptomyces calidiresistens | reverse complement strand
CCACCCGGCCCCGCCGTGCGCCGTTTCCCGGCCGGGTCCCGGGGGCGCCCCCGCGCGGGTCCCGCGCCCGGATCGTGCCGGCGCGGGGGTCACCGGGGGTCCGTGATCCGGTCCCCCGGGTGACGCGGCGTTCGCCGGTAGCGGATGTGCCGGCCCCGTCCCGCATGGAGTGTCAGCCTGGGGGGGTAGGAAGAGAGACACACCCGGAAGCCGGGGCGTCCGCGCCGGTCGAGGGGGTTCCCTCCGGTCCGGACGCGCCCCGGCGTTCGCCGTCGGCGTAGCCGGTGCGGGTGGAATCGCCCGGCCCGCGGGAACAACGTCTTCCGGGATCCGGTTGTAACGGATGTCGGCTGTTCGGGCAGGAGGCCAGTGGCCGCGCTCCTCGACGGTGGGGGGTGATCCGGACGGGCGTCGGCAGTTGGAATGAGCGGTCCCGGGCCGCGGGACTAAGCTGCGGAAGGACAGAGAGGGGACCGACCCCTTACTGCCTGACCGCTCTGAGGAGCGATTAACGATGTTCGAGAGGTTCACCGACCGCGCGCGGCGGGTTGTCGTCCTGGCTCAGGAAGAAGCCCGGATGCTCAACCACAACTACATCGGCACCGAGCACATCCT
This sequence comes from Streptomyces calidiresistens, assembly GCF_014141525.1. Classification (GTDB taxonomy): domain Bacteria; phylum Actinomycetota; class Actinomycetes; order Streptomycetales; family Streptomycetaceae; genus Streptomyces; species Streptomyces calidiresistens. The sequence goes on along the minus strand of NZ_VKHS01000218.1, from coordinate 6,522 downwards.
CCTGGGCCTGATCCACGAGGGTGAGGGTGTCGCCGCTAAGGCCCTGGAGAGCCTCGGGATCTCGCTTGAGGCGGTCCGCCAGCAGGTCGAGGAGATCATCGGCCAGGGGCAGCAGGCCCCCTCCGGCCACATCCCCTTCACCCCCCGGGCGAAGAAGGTCCTGGAGCTGTCGCTCCGCGAGGCCCTCCAGCTCGGCCACAACTACATCGGCACCGAGCACATCCTGCTCGGCCTGATCCGCGAGGGCGAGGGCGTCGCCGCCCAGGTCCTCGTGAAGCTCGGCGCCGACCTGAACCGGGTGCGGCAGCAGGTCATCCAGCTGCTCTCCGGGTACTCCGGCGGCAAGGAGGCCGCGACCGCCGGTGCCCCCTCCGAGGGCACCCCCTCCACCTCGCTCGTGCTGGACCAGTTCGGCCGCAACCTCACGCAGGCCGCCCGCGAGTCCAAGCTCGACCCGGTCATCGGGCGCGAGAAGGAGATCGAGCGGGTCATGCAGGTGCTGTCCCGCCGCACCAAGAACAACCCGGTGCTGATCGGCGAGCCCGGCGTCGGCAAGACCGCCGTCGTCGAGGGCCTCGCGCAGGCCATCGTCAAGGGCGAGGTGCCCGAGACCCTCAAGGACAAGCACCTCTACACCCTGGACCTCGGCGCGCTGGTGGCCGGCTCCCGCTACCGCGGTGACTTCGAGGAGCGCCTGAAGAAGGTGCTCAAGGAGATCCGCACCCGCGGCGACATCATCCTGTTCATCGACGAGCTGCACACCCTGGTGGGCGCGGGCGCCGCGGAGGGCGCGATCGACGCCGCCAGCATCCTCAAGCCGATGCTGGCCCGCGGCGAGCTGCAGACCATCGGCGCGACCACCCTGGACGAGTACCGCAAGCACCTGGAGAAGGACGCCGCGCTCGAGCGCCGCTTCCAGCCGATCCAGGTCGCCGAGCCCTCGCTGCCGCACACCATCGAGATCCTCAAGGGTCTGCGGGACCGGTACGAGGCCCACCACCGGGTCTCCATCACCGACTCCGCGCTGGTGGCCGCCGCGCAGCTGGCCGACCGGTACATCTCGGACCGCTTCCTGCCGGACAAGGCGATCGACCTGATCGACGAGGCCGGTTCCCGGATGCGCATTCGCCGGATGACCGCGCCGCCGGACCTCCGCGAGTTCGACGAGAAGATCGCCAAGGTCCGTCGCGAGAAGGAGTCCGCGATCGACTCGCAGGACTTCGAGAAGGCCGCCTCGCTGCGCGACGACGAGAAGCAGCTGCTCCAGGCGAAGAACAAGCGGGAGAAGGAGTGGAAGGCCGGCGACATGGACGTCGTCGCCGAGGTGGACGAGGAGCTGATCGCCGAGGTCCTCGCCGCTTCCACCGGCATCCCGGTCTTCAAGCTGACCGAGGAGGAGTCCTCCCGGCTGCTGCGCATGGAGGACGAGCTGCACAAGCGGGTCATCGGCCAGGAGGACGCCATCAAGGCGCTCTCCCAGGCGATCCGGCGCACCCGTGCCGGGCTGAAGGACCCCAAGCGTCCCGGTGGGTCGTTCATCTTCGCCGGCCCCTCGGGCGTCGGCAAGACCGAGCTGTCCAAGACGCTGGCGGAGTTCCTCTTCGGCGACGAGGACGCGCTGATCTCGCTCGACATGTCCGAGTTCGGTGAGAAGCACACCGTCTCCCGGCTGTTCGGCTCCCCGCCCGGCTACGTCGGGTACGAGGAGGGCGGTCAGCTGACCGAGAAGGTGCGCCGCAAGCCGTTCTCCGTGGTCCTCTTCGACGAGGTCGAGAAGGCCCACCCGGACATCTTCAACTCGCTGCTGCAGATCCTGGAGGACGGTCGCCTGACCGACTCCCAGGGCCGGGTCGTCGACTTCAAGAACACGGTCATCATCATGACCACGAACCTCGGCACCCGGGACATCTCCAAGGGCTTCAACATGGGCTTCGCCGTCGCCGGTGACGTGACCACCGGGTACGAGCGGATGAAGGCCAAGGTCAACGAGGAGCTGAAGCAGCACTTCCGGCCGGAGTTCCTGAACCGTGTCGACGACACGGTGGTCTTCCACCAGCTCACCCGCGAGGACATCATCCGGATCGTCGATCTGATGATCGCCCAGGTGGACGAGCGGCTGCGGGACCGGGACATGGGTCTGGAGCTGGACACGGAGGCCAAGAACCTGCTGGCCGAGCGGGGCTACGACCCGGTGCTCGGTGCCCGGCCCCTGCGCCGGACCATCCAGCGGGAGATCGAGGACGTCCTGTCCGAGCGGATCCTCTTCGGCGAGCTGCGCCCCGGCCACATCGTGGTCGTCGGCACCGAGGGCGAGGGCAAGGACGCGAAGTTCACCTTCCGCGGCAAGGAGAAGCCGGCCCTGCCGGACGCCCCGCCGGTCGGCGCGGGTGCCCGGGCGAACCTCTCCAAGGGCCCCAACCTGGCCAAGGAGGCCTGAGCCGGACCGGGGGCGTCCCCCCGGCACCGCGTGAACGGCGGCCCCCGCACACCCCCGGGTGTGCGGGGGCCGCCGCGTTTCCCGGTCGGGCCCGCGTCCCTCGCGAGGACGGTGTACGCCACCCGTGCGTCCCCGGGCAGGGGAGCCGGCCGTATCGCCGGGGCGGGAGACGACAGGGCCTTCCCGTTCGTATCGGTTACGGTGGAGAACACGTCGAGTCCCTTGACGTGACGGTGCGCGGGTCCGTGACCGCCATACCGATTCCCGTCCACTCGCGAGCGGGGACCGAGGACGGGGAAACCGTGACATCGAGTTCGATGTTCGCCGGTGGGCTGCGCGCCGACGGTCTGCCCGCGGCCCTGTCGGACCCGGCCCGGCTGGCCGCCGTGGAGGCGACCGGTCTGTTGGACACCGGCCCGGAGGACGCCTTCGAGGACCTGGCCCGGGTCGCGGCCACGAGCACCGGCTGCGGACGCGCCTTCATCACCCTGGTCGACGAGCACCGCTCGTTCTGGAAGTCGTGCGTCGGGGTGGACGTCCGGAAGATCTCCGAGCGGGGGAGCCCGGTGGAGGAGAGTTTCTGCTACTTCCTCGTGGGGCTGGGCGGACAGCCCTTCGTGGTGGAGAACGCCGCCGAGGACCCCCGTACCGCCGGACACCCGTCGGTGCGGCCGATGAGGATCGGCGCCTGGGCGGGGTACCCCGTCAGGGGACCGGGCGGGGAAGTGCTGGGAAGCATGTGCGTGATCGACGAGAACCCCCGGGTCTGGCGGCCCGCCGAACTGACCGCACTGGCCGCCATGGCCCGCTCCGTCGGCAACGAGATCAACCTGCGGTCGGCCCTCGCCACCACCCGGGAGGCCCTCGTGCGCGCCCGGGGAGCCCTGGAGACCTCCAATACGCTGGCCCGCAGCCTCCAGGACAGCCTGCTGCCCCCGGTGGTGCAGAAGGTGCCCGGTCTGGAGACGGCCGCCTCCTACCTGCCCGCCGCCGGTGGCACCGCCGTGGTGGGCGACTTCTACGACCTCTTCCACGTCAGGGGCCCCTGGTGGAGCACGGTGATGGGCGACGTGTGCGGCAAGGGCGTGGAGGCCGCCAAGGTCACCGCCCTGGCCCGCTACACCCTGCGGGCCGAGGCCGGTCGATCCCTCTCGCCCGCCACGGTCCTGGACCACCTGAACTCGGCGCTTCTCGACCAACGCCGGGGCGAGCGGTTCCTGACCGCCGTCCACGTCACCTTCCGCACCACCCCGAAGGGGGTCACGGGCCGGTTGTGCACGGCCGGGCACCCCCCGGCCCTGGTCCGCCGGGCCGACGGCCGGGTCCGGGAGGTCGGACGGCACGGCAGCCTGCTGGGCGTCCTGCCCGAGGTGCACCTCACCGACGTCCGGTTCCGGCTGGCTCCCGGGGACACGCTGCTGCTCTACACCGATGGCGCCACCGAGGCCCGGGCCCGCCGCACCGGTGACGCCGGTCCCCCGTCGCTGTTCGGCGAGGCCGCCCTGGCCGCCGCCCTGGCCGACTGCGAGGGGCTGGACGCGGAGGGCATCGTCCGCCGGCTCGGCGAGGTCATCGCCGAGTACAGCGGCGGCTGGGCCGGGGACGACACCGCCCTGCTGGCCGTGCGGGTCCCTCCCGGCCCGCCTTCCGACGGCGGGGAGGCGGACCCGGCGGGCGGGTCCTGAGGTCCTCCCGGGTCCTCCCGGATCAGTTCCCGGTCTCCCCGGTGTCCTTCCCGCCGGTGCGGGCGGCCTCGCGCCCGCACTGCTCCGCCGCCCGCACCACCAGTTCCTCCGCGACCCGCAGCACCGCCAGCCGCCGTTCCTCGGAGCCGACCTCCTCGTCGAGGTGCTGGGCGATGGCGAACACGCCGGCGTGCATCGTGTAGAGCGCGGCGACGGCGCGCACCCGCTCCTCCAGGGGTGCCCCGGGCGGGCTGATCAGCCGGGCGATGACCAGGGAGCGCTCCTTGAAGCGCTCGTGCAGACTCAGGTCCCGGATGACCGCCGCGTTCTCCTGCATGAAGCGGAACAGGTCGGAGGCGTCCTCCAGGGCGAGGCTGTAGCGGCGCAGGATCTCCCGGGCGGTCTCCACCGTCCGCGGCTGCTCCCGCCCCCAGGCGATCAGCTCGTCGATCGGGCCGGTGAAGTCGTCGTGGATCGCGACGAGGATGTCCTCCTTGGTCTTGAAGTGGTAGTAGAGCGCGGCCTTGGTGACCCCGATCTCCTCGGCGATCTCGCGCAGTGAGGTCTTCTCGTACCCGTGGGCGGCGAACAATCGCAGGGCCACGTCCCGGATGCGCTGCCGGGTGTCGCCCCGGCGCACCCGCGTGCTCCCCGTATCCGTCATGTCCGGCCACTCCCCATCACTTACTTGACGCCCGGCTAGTTTCGGGCGTATCTTCCCCAGTGTACTGAACTAGCCGGTCGGCAAGTAAGTAGGGTGGGCCGGCATCTCCGGGGAGAGCATGAACCAGACCACCGCATCCGAGACCACCCCGTCCGGCAAACGGCCGCGCGGGGTGCGCGTCGTGCTGTTCGCGCTGATGATCGGCGTGTTGCTCGCGATGCTCGACAACATGATCATCGCCACGGCGATGCCGACCATCGTGGGCGAGCTGGGCGGTCTCGCCCACCTCTCCTGGGTCGTCACGGCCTACACCCTGGCCACCGCGGCCTCCACCCCCATCTGGGGCAAGCTCGGCGACCTCTACGGCCGCAAGGGCATCCACCTGACCTCCATCGGCATCTTCCTGGTCGGCTCCGCCGCCTCCGGCCTCGCCCAGACCATGGGCCAACTCATCGGCTTCCGCGCCCTCCAGGGCCTGGGCGCCGGCGGGCTGCTGGTCGGCACCATGGCGATCATCGGCGAGCTGATACCCCCGCGCGAGCGCGGCCGCTACCAGGGCCTGTTCGCGAGCGTCATGGCCGTCGCCATGATCGGCGGTCCCCTCCTCGGCGGCGCCCTCACCGACCACCTCGGCTGGCGCTGGGCCTTCTACATCAACATCCCCCTCGGCGCCGTCGCGCTCATCATGATCGGCCTCGTGCTGCACCTGCCCCGGCGCCGCTCCGAGGCCCGCATCGACTGGCCCGGCGCCGCCCTGCTGGTCACCGGCATCACCTCGCTGGTCCTCCTCACCACCTGGGGCGGCGGCGAGTACGCCTGGACCTCCCCGATGATCATCGGCCTCGGCGTGCTCGGCGTCACGGCGATGATCGTGTTCGTCCTCGTGGAGCGCCGGGTCGCCGAACCGCTGCTGCCGCTGTGGCTCTTCCACAACGTCAACTTCTCCCTGGTCACCGTCATCGGCTTCCTGCTCGGCTTCGTGATGTTCGGCTCGATGGTCTTCCTCCCGCTGTACCAGCAGACGGTCCAGGGGGCCTCGGCCACCAACTCGGGTCTGCTCCTGCTGCCGATGCTGCTGTCGATGATGGTGGTCTCCCTGCTGGTGGGCCGCACCATCACCCGCACCGGGCGCTACCGGGCCTTTCCCATCATCGGCGCCGGTCTCGTCACCACCGGCCTCTTCCTGCTCTCCACCATGGGCACCGACACCACCACGCCGACCTCGGGCGTCTTCATGGCCGTCCTCGGCGCCGGCATGGGCTTCCTGATGCAGTTGACCCTGCTGCTCGCCCAGAACAGCGTGGACATCCCCCACATGGGCGTGGCCTCCTCCACCGCGACGCTCTCCCGCACCCTCGGCGGTTCCTTCGGCGTCGCGATCCTCGGTGCCTTCTTCACCGCCCGGGTCACCGACGGGCTCGGCGGCGGCGCCTCGATCGAGGTCTCCGAGACCGGCGCGCAACTCGACGCCGCATCCCTGGAGGCCCTTCCCGAGGCCGCCCGCGCCGCCTACGAGCAGGCGGTGGCCGACGGAACCAACATCGTCTTCCTCGTGGCGGCCCTGCTGTCGATCATCGCCTTCGCGCTCTCCTGGTTCGTCCGCGAGGTGCCGCTGCGCGGCGGCTCGGAGCCCGCGGCCAGGGGGCCGGTGCCGGACGCCGCCCCCGACACCCCCGTCGTCCCGGACCCCGCCGCGGTCGGCGGTCCCACGCCGGCGCCCCTCCCGACCCCCATCC
>NZ_VKHS01000217.1 GCF_014141525.1 Streptomyces calidiresistens | reverse complement strand
CCCCGACCCCGCCGGCGCCCTCGACGCCGTCTACACCGGTTTCGGCGTCTGCGAACCGCAAGACGTGGTGGCCAACCGCCTCGACCCCTGGCACGGGGCCTGGTTCCACCCCTACTCCTTCGTGGACCTCACGGTCAACCGTGCCCCGGACGAGGGGACCCCGGACGAGGGCGACGGTTTCGTCGTCGATGTCTCCTTCAAACTCGCGGGCCGAGTCGTCGTCCCCGTTCGGGCCGTGTTCACCGCCCCCGAGCCCCGCACCGTCGTCATGCACATCGTCGAGGGCGAGGGCGAGGGTTCGGTCGTCGAGACCCACGCCACCCCCATCGGTCTCGACGCACACGGACGCCCGCGCACCGCCGTGGTCGAAGCCGTCGTCTGCGCCTCCGAACGTCCCGGCTTCGCCCTCGCCCGGGCCGCGGCGCCCCTGATGCGCCCCCTCATCCGCACCGCCGCCGGCCGCCTGTGGCGGGACGATCTCGCCTATGCCGAACGCCGCTGGGCACTGCGGGCCTCCGGTCGGTTCCCGGGCTGATCCACGCTCCCCTCCACCACACATCGGGGCGGGAACCCCTCCGCCCCGATGTCCCCGACCCCGGGTCAGTCCGGCGTGGCGCGCCCCGAGAGGCGGAGCCGAACCTCCACCTCGTGCTCGCCCGGCACCGTCCCGCGCTCCTCCGTGGCGAAAGCCGTCTCCAGGGCCTTCCGCACCCGCCGCACCGGGGGAACGGTGCCGTACAGCACCGCCTCCACCGTCTCCCCGAGCCCCGAGGAGTCCTCCGGCGGGCCGATCGCGTCGGGATCACCGCTGCCGGTGTTCACCACCAGCGACCACACCACCCTTCCGTTCCCCCTCGACGCCCCGCTGCCCGCGCCCGTGCCCTCCACCTCCTCCGTGCCCCGGGGGAAAGCCCTCCGCAGGGCACGGAACACGGTGTCGGCGGTCTCCCGATCACAATCGGTGACCTGAACGTCCACGCAGTCGTCGGTATCGACCGTGCTCATAGCCCACCACTCCTCGGTACTCCGATTCCCGGCCACGACCGGTACGTCCGACGGTACGCCGCGCCGGCGCACCGGGCACGGGGACACGTCCCTCGCGCCCCGGGCCTCCCCGTCCCGCCGCCGAGAGGCCCTCCCCACGACGGGAGCCGAGGGACCCCGTACGGGGTGCCCCCGTCCCACGGGCTTCCTCAGCCCTGCAGCCGCGCCGCGATGTCGGCCAGATGCCGCCCCTGGTAGCGGGCCGCCGCCAGGGTCGCCTCGTCCGGCCCCTCACCGCCCCCACTGGGCCACCCGGTGCCGTAGGGGTTCCCACCCGCCTCGAACAGCAACGGATCGGTGTAGCCGGGCGGCACGATCACGCATCCCCAGTGGTAGAACACGTTGTTCATCGACAGGATGGTCGACTCCTGCCCCCCGTGCTTGTTGAGAGCCGAGGTGAAGCTGGTCACGGGCTTGTTGTGGAAGGCCCCGGCCTGCCACAGCCCACCGGTCTGATCGATGAACTGCTTCAACTGGGCGGTGACGTTCCCGTACCGGGTGGGGCTGCCGAAGGCGTACGCCGTCGCCCACTCCAGATCCTCCAGCGTCGCCTCCACGACCTCGTCCTTCGTCGCGTCCATGTGGGCCCGCCATTCGGGATTGGCGTCGATGGCCGAATCCGGAGCGAGCTCGGGCACCCGGCGCAGCCTCACCTCCGCCCCCTGGCCCTCGGCTCCCTCGGCCACGGCTTTGGCCAGGTGGTACACGTTCCCGGTGGCGCTGTAATAGACCACGGCGACTCGAACACTCATGGGCGATCTCCGAATCCTCGGTGTTCCGGTGCTGCCTCGACTTTCCCGTGCGGGGGGTGGGCACACCCCCTCGCCACGACTTCCGTCCCGGGGCTTCCACCGGACGCAGTAACCCCGGGGTGTCCGTCCCGTACCGGACCCGCGTTCCCGACCCGGGATCATCGGAACATGGTTGAACGAGTCATCGGGGCCTGCGACGGAGCCGCCAAGGGAAATCCCGGCCCGGCGGGATGGGCCTTCGTCCTCGCGGACTCCACGGGGACGCCGCAGCGCTGGCAGGCCGGTCCGCTGGGACACAGCACCAACAACATCGGCGAACTCACCGCCCTGGAACGACTGCTGGGCGCCACCGACCCCGCCGCCCCCCTGGAGGTCCGTCTCGACAGCACCTACACCCGTGACGCGGTGACGAAATGGCTGCCGGGATGGAAGCGCAGGGGGTGGAGGACCGCGGGCGGCAAACCGGTGGCCAACCGGGAACTGATCGAGCGCATCGACCAACTCCTCGACGGGCGCGATGTCGTCTTCGTCCACGTCCCCGCCCACCGGGTGGACGGGGACCCGCTGAACGCCATCGCGGACAAGGCCGCGAGTGACGCAGCCCGCACCCAGCGAGCGGGCGGGGGCACGGCGGCGGACCTTCCGGTGCCCGACCCCGTCACGGTCCCCCGATCCCGGACCGCCGGGGCCGACGGGGCGTCCACCACCCGGAACCGCTCGCGGGGCCCGCGGACCCTCGCCGCCAGGTTCCCCGGTACCTGTCCCTGCTCCCGTCCCTACGCCAAGGGCGACACCATCACCCGGGTGGGGACGAGCTGGGGCCACCCCGACTGCGCGGCCACCCGGACCTGATCACCAACGGCCCGGTTCCCGCGAGGCGGGGCCGGGCCGGGCACGGAGCCCCCGGCGCGGTGGCACCGGCCCCGGAGCCGCCGTGGCGCGCCTCCTCCGGACGGCCGGAGCGCCCCCGCCCGCCGGGGCCCGTGGGCGAGTCGCACGACGACGGGAAGGTCGGCCGAAAACCTTCCGATCGAGGGTGTCCCCGACGATCCGTCCCCACCCGGCAGCGGACGGGCCCCGCCCGGCACCACGACGCGACCCGCGCCGCGTCGGTGGTCGCGGGGCCCTGCCCGGGGAACGTCGGATCGCGCCGCACCGCCTCGACCGGGGCAGCGCGGCCGGGGGACCGCACCGGCCCGCAGGAGGCCGCCGCATCACCCGGGCCCGACCGGATCCCGCCCGGGAAGCCGTCCCGCCCCACCCCGGGACATCACCTCACCCGGGCGACGAATCCGAGGGCACGGCGGCCAGGGCACCGGGGACATCGGGGTGGGCGGGAAGAATCTGTTCCAGACCGGTGGTGTCCAGCACCTGCCGCAACCACCCGGGGACGGCGGCCAGCAGCAGCGCCCCGCCCTCCTTCTGCAGGCGCCTGTACAACTCGATCATCACGCTCAGGCCCCCGGACTCCAGGAATTCCACCCCGGACAGATCCAGCACCACATGGCGAACGGTCCCGTCCGGCAACACCCCCAGGCCCTCGCGCAGCGTGGGCAGATTCCAGGTGTCGATCTCCCCGGCGAGAGCGACCACCGCGACCCCCGTCCCCCGGTGCTCGATCGTCATCCGGATGCCGTCCTCACCGACCATGCTTCTCGTTCCGTTCCGTCGCGGTGGGGAAGCCGTCCCGTCGCGAACACCAGTGGAGCCGAACACATACTTTCACGCCGGCCCCCGTCCCGACCGACCCCGTACCCCGGGACACACCGAGGGCCGGACACGGGATGAGGGCCGAGCGCGAAGTCCTCCGGGAGCCTTCCGCCCGGGGCCCCGCCCCGACGCGCCCGTGGCACCTCATCGCCGAACGCGGTCGCCCCCGATCCGGCCGGGGGAGGACGCTCCCACGTTCCCGCCCCCGCCGGGGAGGCGGACACACTGGGGCGCGGTGAACCGGGAGGAGATCACCGGGATCCACCACTTCGCCATCGCAGTTCTCGCCCGGATCGCCGATACCGGCCCTCGTGTCACGACCCGCCCCGCTCCGGGACACGAGACCCCCACAGCCGTCCCGCCGACACGGGTCCGCCCCGCATCCGGGGCGGACCCGTGTCGGTTCCCACACGGTCCACGGATCGACCCGCGGGCGAAACAGCGACGTCCCGCCCACCGGGGGCCTCGGTGGGCGGGACCCGTCGCGCGGACTTCCCGTGTGGACCGTGCCCCTCAGGTCCGGATCAGGGCCATGCCGACGGCCATGCCGCCCCCGAAGGCCAGTAGCAGTGCCGATTCGCCGGGTGCGCAGGTGCCCGTGCGGTAGGCCCGGTCCAGGGTGAGGGGTACGGCGGCCGAGGCGGTGTTGCCGTAGCGGTCGACGGTCTTGTGGACCACGGTCCCGGGCAGGAGACCCAACTCGGCGGCGATTTTGTCCACCAACACGCCGTTGGCCTGATGGACGAAGAGGTGACGGATGTCGGCGAGTGCGACCTCGTTGTCGGCGAGAAACGCCCCGACCGCAGGGGGGACCTCGCGCAACACGAAGTCGGAGACCGCACGCCCGTCCATCCGGAACAGGCCACCGGGCGGGACCTCGATCAGCGACCGCCGCGAGCCGAAACTGCGCAGTCGGGTGGCGAGGATCTCGCCGCGCCCCTCCTGCCGCGCCGGCCCGAGCACCACTGCGCCCGCACCATCGCCGAAGAGCACCACCGTGCGATGGTCGGTGCGATCCAGGATGCGTGAGTACAGGTCCGCACCGATGATCAGCGCGTGGCGACCGGCCTCGCCGGTGGCCAACAGACCGCGGGCGGTGGCCAGGGCGAACAGGAAGCCGCTGCACACCGCGTTGAGGTCGAGCGCGGCGGCACCGACTGCCCCGAGCCGGTCCTGCACCGTGCAGGCGGTGGGCGGCTGCGGTTGGTCGGGGGTGGAGGTGGCCAGCACTATCAGGCCCAGTTGCTCCGGCGCGACGTCGGCGGCGGCCAACGCCGCACGGGCGGCGTGCTCGGCCGCGTCGGCCGTGCTCGTCCCCTCGTCGGCCCATCGGCGTTCGACGATGGCGGTCTTGCGGGTGATCCAGTGGCTCGGTCCGCCGGTGTGGGCGACCACCTCGTCGTTGCCGACGACGCGGTCGGGAACCCACGAGCCCGTGCCCAGGATGGCGGCTGCCCCGGTGGTCGTCGCGGTCGTCACTCCGTCACCTCCCGGACGAGGGCGCGGGCGGTGAGCGGCAACAGATTGACGACGACGGCGACGAGGGCACCGATGATCAACAGGGTGAGGTGAACCTGCTGCACAGGGCCCAGATGCATCCAGTAGCCGAACCACAGGCCCCCCACCAGGAAACCGATGAACAATCCGAGGAAGGCCACCAGGGAGTGGTTGGTGTGCCTCAGGAAATCGACCAGGCCGGTGCCGCCCTTTCGGCGCAGCACCCGCACCCCGGTGGCCACGGCCCGCCACATCAGGGCGACGGTACCGACTTGGTGGGCAATGACCGCGATGAGGGCGGGAACGGCCAGGGATTCCGGCATGGCTCGCCACTCGAGGCCGTTGGCGCGGAGCGGATCCTCTTTCAGCGCCTCCATGGAGATGGTCTGTTCCAGGAGTGCCCGATTGGTGCCGAAGTCGGTGATGTTGTTGATCGCGATGAGACTCAGCCAGACGGTGATGCCGCCCAGCAGGACCACGGCCAGGGGGAGCAGGCCGCTGTGACGGGCGGCGTGGGCCGACGGGTCGGCGCCGATCGAGGAGGTGGCGTGGTCGGGGGACACGTGTGTGGACTGCACACTCATGGCGCTCTCCTGCTCTGTCGTGCCAACGAATCGATCAGCCCGCGGAGACCACGGAGGCGAGGGGTTCGTGACCCGCGCCACCGAGCACGGTGGTCACGGCCCGAGCCGCGATGACGTGCTCCTTGGCCGAGATGCGTTCCGCGTCGTGGGCGGTGAAGTCGATCCGCGCGACGGCGCACCGGTGGCCGGTCTGTCGCAGTTCCAGGTCGACCGTCATCGCGAGTCGGGACGGATCGTCGGTCCGGGAGTCGGTGACCGTGCAGTCGATGTCGGCGTCGAGCGGGAAGACGAAGCGCTCGAAGCGGATGTCCATCCCGTGCCAGATGTAGTAGTAACGCCGAGAGGGCTGCCGCGAAGCGGTGAATCGCTCGCAGCAGGCGATGAACATCTGACGGAACGCCTCCACCACGACCATGCCCTGGACGTGCTCGCCGCTCTGGTGGTCGAGGAGCAGTTCGTTGTCGGAGTGCAGCCGCAGGGCGGCGTGATATCGGCCGGGGGAGAGTTCGCAGAGGCCGCTGAGGAGGACGTTGACCTCGCGGTGCTTGTGCACCTGCGCCCGGGGGACGGGATCCGGGTCGTTGGGCTGCATGAGCAGCTTGTCGCCCAGGCCCCGGGCATCCAGGGCACCCCGCACGTACTCGCGTTCGTAGTCGGTCACGCCCTGGCCCTCCCAGACGAGCAGGGGACCGGACAGCGTGTCGTAGGCGCCGGCTCCCACCTCGGCGACCAGTTGCGAGACGGTGCGGACGTTGTCGTGCGAGGCGAAGGCGGCGAACCGGTCGCCGACCAGACAGACACTGCTTAACCGGTGGTCGGACATGCGGGACCCTTCGGATCTTGGATGAGTGGATGGTCGAGCACGCGGACGAATCCGGGTGGCGCACACGACTTTTCCAAACATCTAGTTGGTTGAGAACTCCGAAGCATTGTGAGGTGTGCCACAAAAAGGCACACAAGCTACTCATATTGAGAGAACTTGACGCTTGCGTGAACAAGGTGTTTCATCCGGGCACGCTTCGCCCCGGGCTTCCCGGACTTCCCGCAGGGCCCCGGGTCGCGAGCCGGAGAGGCGGGGTCAGTGGCCGACCAACCGGGAGGGCCTCGGATTCTCCGCCGGTGTCGACCGAGCGGTTCACCCGGTTCGATCTCCGGGCGGACGGGATGCCGGACGATGCCGAGTTCGTGGAGACGGGGTTGTTCGTTCGCCGGCGCGGTGGACCCTGCCCGGCCGGAAGGTGTCCGGGCGGTGCCGCGTCGGGGCCGGGACGGGCCCCGGACATCGAACCGCCCCGGCGGTTCGGAGCCTTTTCCTCTCCGCTCGACCGGCGGGCCCCACCGGATCCCCGGTCGCGGGGCGAGTCCGTCTCATGACCCTCGGGGTCCGGCCCGCCCGACCACGGGGCCGGGTCCCCCCGGGGACCGCTCGACACGCTTGACGCCCCGTCCCGGTTCCCGTCCGGCCCGTCCTCCGGCGGGCCTCGTCGCCGGGGAACTCCGGAGGCAGGGGAGGAGGAGCCCCGGCCGGGTGCCGGCGCCGGGAACGGGGGCCGTTCGGGGC
>NZ_VKHS01000216.1 GCF_014141525.1 Streptomyces calidiresistens | reverse complement strand
GGGTGGGATCGGGCGAAGCCTAGCGCTACGCGCGTAGCATGTCAGGGGGAATCACGTAACGAGCGGGTTGCCGAAACGCGTCGGTCCGCCCGTAGAGTGCCGGCATGAGCGATGTCGTGGTGCTGGAGGACCTGTCGGCGGAGGACATCCGCGAGGCCGGGCGGCTGGTCGACGCCGCCCTCGCGGTGGACGGCAGGTCACCGCTGTCGGAACAGAGCAGGCTGCTGCTGCGGGGCGGCCGGCGGGAGGGCGTGCGGCACGTGCTGCTGCGACGCGACGGTGTCCTGGTCGGGTACGCGCTGCTGGACGGCACCGACCCCATCGAGGCCGCCTCGGCCGAACTGGTCGTCCACCCCGACCACCGGGGCCGGCGGTACGGGCGGGTGCTGGGCGAGGCGCTGCTGGCCGAGTCGGGGCACCGGCTGCGGGTGTGGGCGCACGGCGGGCACCCCGCCGCCCGTCATCTCGCGCAGGCGCTCGGCATGGTCCTCTTCCGCGAGTTGCGGCAGCTCCGTCGCCCGCTCGGGGGCCTCCGGCCGGGGGAACCCCGGCTGCCCGAGGGTGTGCGGCTGCGGACCTTCGAGCCGGGGCGGGACGAGGAACCGTGGCTGGCGCTGAACGCCGCCGCCTTCGCCCACCACCCGGAACAGGGCGCGCTCACCCGTCGCGACCTCGACGCCCGAATGGACGAACCGTGGTTCGATCCCGCCGGCTTCTTCCTCGCGGTCCGCGACCGGGAGACGACGGCGGGGGAGGGGTCGACCGGGGGCGCCGCCGATCCCGAGGAACTGTTGGGCTTCCACTGGACGAAGGTTCACCCCGCCGAGGCCCTGGGCGAGGTGTACGTGCTGGGTGTCTCGCCGTCGGCCCAGCACCTCGGGTTGGGGCGGGCGCTGACCGCCGTGGGCCTGGAGTACCTGGCCCGGCGACGGGGCCTGGCGCACGCGATGCTCTACGTGGACGCCGACAACACCCCCGCCCTGCGGCTCTACGAGGGGCTCGGGTTCCGCACCTTCGAGGTCGACCTGATGTACCGCACCGAGAGCTGACGCAGCCGGGGCGCACGCTCCGGCGCGCACGCCCGTGGGGTGGGGGAAACCCGCACGTCACACGAAGGACGGGTTGCGTTTCCCGGGACGGCGGGAGAATGGGGTCATGAGCCCGGAAGCGCAGCCCCAGCCCAGCGACCCAGTCGACCAGGAGCCGGTCGGGGCCATCGAGGCCTCCCGTCCGGCGGACCGGGAGGCCGGTTCCGACGCCGGTGTTCCGCCGGGGGGCGCCGGGCGGTCCGGCGCCCCCCGGCGGACGGCCGCGCGCACCGGTCGGCGGGCGGCGCCGGGAAGGGCGTCCGCGTCGCTCGCCAATCCGGCGCGTCGGACCTCCGCCGCCCGGGCGCGCGGCGCCGCGCGCCCGGACACGGTCTCCGCCGAGGTGCCCGCCGACCCGGCCGGGGCGAGCGACGCGTCGGGAGCCGCCGATCCGACCGGGACGGCGAAGGCGGCCGAGCCCGCGAAGTCCGCGAAGCCAGCGAAGCCCGCGAAGACCGCGAAATCCGCGAAGACGACCACGTCAACGAAGCCCGCGAAGTCCGCCAAATCCGCGAAGACGGCCGAGTCCGCGAAGACCGCGAAGACCGCGAAGTCCGTGAAGTCCGCGAAGTCCGCCGGGACCACCGAGCCCGACGGGGAGGCGGCGGGGAAGCCCGCGCGGGACACCGGCACGCCCGACGCCGCCCCCGCCGACCGGGTGGACGGCGCGGTGCGCCCGACCCGCCGGGCCACGGGGTCCGGCACCACCCGCCCCGCCGCCGTCTCCTCGCGCACGGTCAACAGTGCCGGCGCCACCCGCGCGGCCCGGTCGGTGAAGGCCCCCACCGGGGCCGCGGCCCCGCCCATCAAACCGTCCTCCCGGGCCGCCGCCGTGGCCGTCCGCCGCCCCGGGGCCAACGGCGCGACGCCGGTGAACGGCGGTGCCCACGGCGAGGTCGCCGCGCCGCGCCGCACCCCCCGCCCCGCGGGCGCCGCACGGGCCGGGGACCGTCCGGGCGAGCGCGAGGAACTGCCCGACGACCGCTTCCTGGACCGCGAGCGCAGCTGGCTGGGCTTCAACGAGCGCGTGCTGGAGCTGGCCGAGGACCCCACCACGCCGCTCCTGGAGCGCGCCCGCTTCCTGGGCATCTTCGCCGGCAACCTCGACGAGTTCTTCATGGTCCGGGTCGCCGGACTCAAGCGCCGCATCGCCACCGGTGTCGCGACCCGGGCCGCCTCCGGCCACCAGCCCCGCGAGGTGCTGGAGATCATCTGGAACCGCACCCGCGAGCTGATGACCCGCCACGCCGCCTGCTACCACGAGCGGGTGGCGCCGGAGCTGGCCGAGCAGGGCATCCACCTGCTGCGCTGGCCCGAGCTGACCGAGCAGGAGCAGACCCGCCTGTTCTCCCTCTTCCGGCGGAAGATCTTCCCCGTGCTCACCCCGCTGGCGGTGGACCCGGCACACCCCTTCCCCTACATCTCCGGCCTCTCGCTCAACCTCGCGGTCGTCGTCCGCAACCCCTCCACCGGCCACAAGCACTTCGCCCGGGTGAAGGTGCCGCCGCTGCTGACCCGGTTCCAGGAGGTGTCCCCGCAGCGGTACGTGCCGGTCGAGGACGTCATCGCCGCGCACCTGGAGGAGCTGTTCCCCGGCATGGAGGTGCTGGCCCACCACCACTTCCGGGTCACCCGCAACGAGGACCTGGAGGTCGAGGAGGACGACGCGGAGAACCTGCTCCAGGCCCTGGAGAAGGAACTGTTGCGCCGCCGCTTCGGGCCCCCGGTGCGCCTGGAGGTCGAGGAGGGCATCGACCCCGAGGTGCTGGACCTGCTGCTCCGGGAGCTGAAGATCTCCGGGAACGAGGTCTACGAGGTGCCCGGGCCGCTGGACCTCACCGGCCTGTCCGCCATCGCCGACCTCGACCGTCCGGAGCTGAAGTACCCCAAGTTCATCGCCGGGACCCACCGCGACCTGGCGGAGGTCGAGTCCGCCTCCCCACCCGACATCTTCGCCGCGCTGCGCGAGCGGGACGTGCTGCTGCACCACCCCTACGACTCGTTCTCCACCTCGGTGCAGGCGTTCGTCGAGCAGGCCGCCGCCGACCCCGACGTGCTGGCCATCAAGCAGACCCTCTACCGCACCTCCGGCGACTCCCCCATCGTGGACGCGCTGATAGACGCCGCCGAGTCCGGCAAACAGGTGCTGGTGCTGGTGGAGATCAAGGCCCGGTTCGACGAACAGGCCAACATCAAGTGGGCGCGCAAGCTGGTCGAGGCCGGCTGCCACGTCGTCTACGGCCTGGTCGGCCTCAAGACGCACTGCAAGCTGTCGCTGGTGGTCCGCCAGGAGGGCGACAACCTGCGCCGTTACGCCCACATCGGCACCGGCAACTACCACCCCAAGACCGCCCGCTTCTACGAGGACCTGGGGCTGCTGACCGCCGACCCGGAGGTCGGCGCGGACCTGTCCGACCTGTTCAACCGCCTCTCCGGCTACTCCCGCCGGGAGACCTACCGCCGCCTGCTGGTGGCGCCGCGCTCCCTGCGCGACGGGCTGATCGAGCGCATCCGCCGCGAGATCGTCCACCACCGGGCGGGCCGCCCGGCGGGTGTCCGGATCAAGGTCAACTCCCTGGTGGACGAGCGGGTCATCGACGCCCTGTACCGCGCCTCGCGGGCGGGGGTTCCGGTGGACGTGTGGGTGCGGGGCATCTGCGCGCTGCGGCCCGGCGTTCCGGGACTCTCGGAGAACATACGGGTCCGCAGCGTCCTGGGCCGGTTCCTGGAGCACTCGCGGGTGTACGCCTTCGCCGCGGGTGGCGAGAGCGAGGTGTGGTTGGGCAGCGCGGACCTGATGCACCGCAACCTGGACCGGCGGATCGAGGTGCTGGTGCGGGTCGCCGACCCCGCCCACCGCTCCGCGCTCACCCGGCTGCTGGCCACCGGCACCGCCGACTCCACCGCCTCCTGGCACCTGGGCCCGGACGGCGAGTGGACCCGGCACGCCGTGGACGCCGATGGCGAGCCGCTGCGCAACATCCAGGAGACGCTGATCGAGGCGCGGAGGAAACGGCGTGTCGGGAACGCCTGAGGAGCCGGGGGCCGTCCCCGGCCGGGCCCGGAACGCCGGCCCGGACGCCGACCCCGTCCGCCCGGCGCCCCCCGACGAGGAACGGGACCCGCCGGGCACGGTGCCCGAGCCCGGCGCGCCGGCGATCCGGGCCGCCGGGTGCGTGCTGTGGCGGGGCGCCCGCCCCGACGGCCCCGTCGGGGTGGACCCCGACGCCGGACCCCCGCCGGTGTTCGCGCTGGTGCACCGCCCGAAGTACGACGACTGGTCGCACCCCAAGGGCAAGCTGCTGCCCGGTGAGGACGCCCGGGCGGGGGCGGTGCGCGAGGTGCGGGAGGAGACCGGCACGGTCTGCGCGCCGGGGGTGGAGCTGTCCACCCAGTACTACTCGGCGAAGGGGCGGCCGAAGGAGGTCCGCTACTGGCTCGCCGAGGCACTCGGCGGGGCCTTCGAACCCAACGACGAGATCGACGAGCTGCTGTGGCTGGAGCCGGGGGCCGCGCGCGAACGCCTCACCCATCCGCAGGACCGCGAGCTGCTGGACGAGGCCGTGGCCGCCCTGCGGGCCCTCGGCCGCCCGGCCGCCTGACAGCCCGGCCGCCCGATCGCCCGATCGTCCCGTCGGGCGCCCCCGGGCGGGGCCGGCGCCCGGCTCAGCGCGGGGCGACGGCCGACCAGTCGACGGTCACCTCGCCCTGCCGGTGCCGGGCGTGCCCGCCGCGCACCGGCCAGTCCGCCGCCACCGACCGCACCGTGCGCAACCACCGCTGCCGGGCGCCCAGCGCCCCGAAGGGCGCGGCGGCGGCCCAGGCGCGGTCCAGGTCGCGCAGCCAGGCGTGCACCGGCTCACCCGGCACGTTGCGGTGGATCAGGGCCTTCGGCAGCCGTTCCGCCAGGTCACCGGGGGTGCCCAGGTCGGCCAGCCGGGTGGCGAGGGTCAGGGTGCGCGGGCCCTCCGGGCCGAGCGCCACCCAGGCGTGGCGGCGGCCGATCTCGTCGCAGGTGCCCTCCACCAGCAGCCCGTCCGGGGCCAGCCGCCCGCACATCAGCCGCCAGGCGGCGGGCACCTCCTCCTCGGGGTACTGCCGCAGCACGTTGGCGGCGCGGATCAGCAGCGGTCGTTCGTCCGGGTCCCCCGCCTCCCCGATCGGCACCTCGAAGCCGCCGCGGCCGAAGGTCAGGCCCTCCCCGGCGAAGGGCAGCGCCGCCGCCACCCGCCCGGGGTCGATCTCCAGGCCCAGCAGGCGGACGTCCGGCCGCGCGGCGCGCAGGCGGCGCGCGAGCTCCACCGCCGTCCACGGGGCCGCACCGTAGCCGAGGTCCACGGCCAGCGGGGGCCGGGGCGAGCGGCGCAGGACGGCACCGTGTTCGGCGACGATCCAGCGGTCCATGCGGCGCAGCCGGTTGCGGTGGGTGGTGCCCCGGGTGACCGTCCCGCTGGGGCGGTCGCCCCCTCGGGGGCGGGTTCCGCCGCGGGCGCCCCCACCGCTCCCGTCGGCCGCCGCGCCGCCCGCCATGCCGTCCGCTCCTCCCGCCGCGCCCGCGCGCCTCTCCCCGGGCGGTGTCGCCCGCCCGTGTCCGGGCCACCGTAGGCGATCCGGCGCGCGGCCGGAGCCGGCGGGGCGCCCCACCGCTCGGGTGACGCCGCGCTCCGCCGTCCGGCACCGCCGCCGATCGAAACCGGTCACGTTTTGGCAAAGTGGGAAGACGGGTGGGAGTGCCCGTGTTCTCCGACCCGGAGCCCGTCGTCACCCCGGGAGGACACGTGCCCGACATCGTTCGGCTCAGGCGCCGCCGCGGCGGTCGGCACCCGCGCCGGGTCGCCGTGCTCAGCGTGCACACCTCGCCGCTGCACCAACCGGGCACCGGCGACGCCGGCGGCATGAACGTCTACATCGTCGAACTCGCCCGCCGGCTCGCCGCCCTCGGCACCGAGGTGGAGATCTTCACCCGCTCCACCGCCGGCGCCCTGGCCCCCCGGGTCGAACTGGCCCCGGGCGTCCTCGTCCGGCACATCGACGCCGGCCCCTACGAGGGCCTGGCCAAGGAGGACCTCCCCGCCCAGCTGTGCGCCTTCACCCACGGCGTCATGCGGGCCTGGGCCGGTCACCGCGCCGACCACTACGACCTGGTCCACTCCCACTACTGGCTCTCCGGCCACGTCGGCTGGCTGGCCGCCGAGCGCTGGGGCGTGCCGCTGGTGCACACCATGCACACCATGGCGAAGGTGAAGAACGCCGCGCTGGCGGAGGGCGACACCCCGGAACCGGCCGCCCGGGTCATCGGCGAGACCCAGGTGGTGGCCGCCGCGGACCGGCTGATCGCCAACACCGCCGAGGAGGCCGCGCAGCTCGTCCACCACTACGACGCCGACCCCGTGCACACCGCCGTCGTGCACCCCGGCGTGAACCTGGAGCGCTTCCGCCCCGCCGACGGCCGCGCCGCCGCCCGTGCCCGCCTCGGCCTGCCCGCCGACGCGCTGATCCCGCTCTTCGCCGGGCGCATCCAGCCGCTCAAGGCCCCCGACGTGCTGCTGCACGCCGTCCACCACCTCGTGGAACGGGACCCCGGCCTGCGGGCCCGACTGGTCGTGCCCGTCGTCGGCGGCCCCAGCGGCTCCGGCCTCGCCCGCCCCGAGCACCTGCACAAGCTCGCCGCCCGGCTCGGCATCGCCGAACTGGTCAGGTTCCGCCCACCGGTCGCCCAGGACGGGCTGGCCGACTGGTACCGGGCCGCCGACGTGCTGGTGATGCCCTCCCACAACGAGTCCTTCGGCCTGGTCGCCCTGGAGGCCCAGGCGTGCGGCACACCGGTGATCGCGGCGGCGGTCGGCGGCCTGCCCACGGCCGTCGCCGACGGCACCACCGGCTACCTGATCAACGGCCACAACCCCCGCGACTACGCCTCGGCCCTCGCCCGGTTCGCCGCCGACCCCGGACTCCCCGCCCGGCTGGGCGCCGCCGCCGTCCGACACGCCTCCCGCTTCGGCTGGGACACCGCCGCCGCGGCCACCGCCGAGGTGTACGCCGACGCCGTGGCCGAGCACCGGCTCGGCGACCGCTACCGCCC
>NZ_VKHS01000215.1 GCF_014141525.1 Streptomyces calidiresistens | reverse complement strand
ACTGAGACGCCCGGCGGGGCCGGTGGGCCCGGGGGACCGGACCCGGCCCCGCCGGGCGTCTCAGTCGGTCGGGGCGGTGGCCCGGGCCGCCGCGCGGGCCGCCTCGGGCAGGGCGTCCGCGACGCGCTCCAGCGCCGCCGCGTCGTGGGCGGTGGAGACGAACCACGCCTCGAACGCGGAGGGCGGCAGGTACACGCCGCGTTCGAGCATGGCGTGGAAGAAGGCGGTGAAGCGGAAGGCCTCCTGGGCGCGGGCGTCGTCGTAGTTCCGCACCTCGCGGTCGGTGAAGAACACCGAGAACATGGTCCCGGCGCTCTGGATGCGGTGGGCGACGCCCTCCTTGGTCAGCACCGCGTCGACCAGTTCGCGCAGCTCGCGGGAGATCGCGTCCAGCTTTGCGTACGCGCCGACGTCCAACAGGCGCAGCTGGGCCAGCCCGGCGGCGGTGGCCACCGGGTTCCCCGAGAGGGTGCCCGCCTGGTAGACGGGGCCGGCGGGGGCGAGGCGCGCCATGACGTCGGCCCGACCACCGAAGGCGGCGGCCGGGAAGCCACCGCCCATCACCTTGCCGAAGGTCATCAGGTCCGGCCGGACCCGGTCGATGCCGTACCAGCCCTCGCGGGAGGCGCGGAAGCCGGTCATGACCTCGTCGGAGATCAGCAGCGCGCCGTGGCGGTCGCACAGGTCCCGCAGGCCGGCGTTGAAGCCCTCCACCGGGGGGACGACGCCCATGTTGCCCGCCGCGGCCTCGGTGATGACACAGGCGATGCCCTCCGGGTCCGCCTCGAAGGCGGCGCGCACCGCGTCGAGGTCGTTGTAGGGCAGCACGATCGTCTCGCCCGCCTGGGCGCCGGTCACACCGGGGGTGTCGGGCAGGCCGAGCGTGGCGACCCCGGAACCGGCGGCGGCCAGCAGCGCGTCCACGTGACCGTGGTAGCAGCCGGCGAACTTGATCACCCGGGCCCGGCCGGTGAAGCCGCGGGCCAGGCGGATCGCGGACATGGTCGCCTCGGTGCCGGAGGACACCAGGCGCACCTGCTCCACCGGCTCGATACGGGCGACGATCTCCTCGGCGAGGGCGACCTCCCCCTCACCGGGGGTGCCGAAGGAGGTGCCCCGGGCCACGGCGGCCTGCACGGCGGCGGTCACCCCGGGGTGGGCGTGGCCCAGGATCATCGGCCCCCACGAGCACACGAGGTCCACGTACTCCCGGCCGTCGGCGTCCGTGAGGTACGGACCGGTACCGGACACCATGAAACGGGGCGTACCACCCACGGCGCGGAAGGCCCGCACCGGAGAGTTCACCCCGCCGGGGGTGACAAGGGCAGCGCGGTCGAAAAGTGTCTGCGAAACTGGGGCATCGTAGGAGTAGGTCACACGATCCATGGTGACAGAGGCTTGTCCGGCATCGCGCGGGGGCGTTTTCACCACCCCGTGACGGGGGAAGCCTGGAACGATGATCGGGTCGGTGCGGCGGGGGTCGCGAACAATCGGGTGGTGACATGCAACGCGGTGGCGGACCGGGCGAGGGCACCGGGGACACGGGGCCCGAGGTGCCCCCGCGTTCACGTGCGCGCGGCCGGCACCGCAGACGCCCCGAATCCGGGGAACCCGAGGTCGTGCGCGCCGAGCCGCAGGCTCCCGGGACGAGGAACGGGGGACGCATGGCCCGCATGGGGGTGACGTACAAGTACTTCGGCGCGCCCGACGGCGCGACCGCCGCCCGGGTGCCGACGTCGATGCGCCCCGAGGAGCTGGGCGGGGACGAACTCGGCCAGGGCATGTTCACCCGCATCAAGCCCGAGACCATGGCGGCCATGGTCCTCACCGGCCTGAAGGGCATACCGCTGCACCGGGTGCCGCCGCTGGAGCTGGTGGTGCTGCACCCCGACTACGCGGTGGTCAAGCTGCCGACCACGGTCGTGGACCCGCTGCGGGACGTCGGCGAGGAGGCCATCGGCGCGGCGGCCTTCATCTGGTCCACCGTGCCCGACCGCAACGGCCCCAGTGACGCCTTCGACATCTACCGGCTGCTGCACGAGTGGCAGGACTTCTCCCAGCGCCTCCACGAGGCCGGTCACCAGCCGTACTGCCTCGTCTGGCCCTGAGTCGGGTCGGGGCCCCGCCGGCCCGGATGCCCCCGCGCCCCCTGGTCGCGTCATCGTTGCTCTTTCCGCTCTCCGGCCTTTCCCCGATCGCCCCGCGTCCCCGGCCCCCGGGATGTACCGACTTTGGTACATGTCGATGAAGCGCACCGACCTCCACGCCGACCCCGAGGACCCCGAGGACTCCGAGGACCCCGCCCACGACTACGACACCGATGCGATCCCCACCCCGGATCGCCGGGACTTTCGTGCCGGCGGGCCGCTCGGCCGACACGAGGCGTTCCGCCTCCTGCCGGAGGACCTTCCGTTCCGATCGGGGCCGGAAGCGAACAAACCCGCCCCGCGGAGCACCGTCGCTCCGGGGCCGGGTGCCACCCGTACCGTGATCTCTCCCGGCGCCCCGGCATCGTCGTATCCGCCCGGCGCCGGGGCGGCGGGGCGCCCCGGGCCAGTAGACTTCACGGCCTGCCGGGGCACGGCGCGTCTCGTGCCCCGTCACCACGATCACGGAACGACACCGGACCGCGCGCCGCCCCGCGGCGGCCGGTCCGGACGGCCGGTGTGCGGCCGGGAGGAGGGCACGACGTGCGGCGCATGGCGTTCATCGCGGGGGCCGCGCTGCCCGGCATCCTGCTCGTGACCCTGCTCTCCTGCTCCTCCGACCTCGGCGAGGACGTCGGGAACGGCACGGGCAACGGCACCGGTCCCGCCACCTCCGCGGGCAGGTACTCCACCCTCCCCGAGCCGTGCGGCGCCGTGGACCGCGAGCTGCTGACCGCCCTGCTGCCGGAGGCCGCCGAGGAGACGTTGGCGGGCGTCCCGAGGGCGACGTTCAACACCGCCCGCCGGGTGGGTTGCGTCTGGGAGGTTCGGGGCGATCGGGGCACCCACCGCCTGTCGGTGGACTTCCTGCGGGTCGTCTCCTACGACCCCGGGGTCAGTGACGAGGAGCAGGCCGAGCGGGACTTCGTCGCCGCCGCCGAGGCCGCCGGCCTCGATCTGCGACCGGAGCCGGAGGAGGAGCCCGACGCCTCTCCCCCGCCCGGCACGGGGGGCACCGACGGCGGGGAGGACGACGGGTCGCAGGACACCGGCGGCACCGGGAGGCCCGACGGGGAGGCCCCGGGAACCGAGGAGACCGGGAGCGCCGACGGGGACGACCGCGACAGCGAGGGGAGCACCGCCACCCCGGACCCGCGGGGGACCGGCGGGGACACCGACCCGGACGACACCGGGGACACCGGGGACGCCGGGGACGGGGACACCGGGGACACCGGCGAGGACACCGGCCCCCGCCTCGTGGAGAACACCGGCCAGGAGGCGTGGCTCGACGACCGCCTCGCCACCGACGCGGACGGGAGTCTGCGCGAGATCGTCGTGACCTTCCGCACGTCCAACGCCATCGTCACCGTCACCCTCGCGGAGGATTTCGGGCCGGGTGGCGTCCTGCCGCAGGACGCGGAAGCCCGTGACCGCACGGTGGAGTTGGCCAGGCGTCTCGCGGTCCGTTTCGAGGAGTGAGCCCGGACACCCCGCCGGGACACGGGGTTCCGGGCCGGTCGGGGAACCGCCGACGGGGCGTACCGTGTCTCCCCGACGGGAGACCCCGGACATCGGGGTCACACGGACGAGGACCAGAGGAACCATGGACCCCCACGTTGCCCCCGCCGGCCGGGCGGGCCGCCTGCTCGCCTGCGCACTCGTGCCGGCCCTGTTGCTGACCGCCTGCTCCTCCTCCGACGGCGGGGCCGGGGAGGGGGCGTCCGCCCCCGACACGGCTCCCACCGCCGAGGCGACCCCGGAGCCCGCGCGTTTCACCGGCCTGCCCAACCCCTGCCGGACCCTGGAGGAGGAGACGGTCGAGGAGGTGGTGCCGGGTGCCTCCGACACCGCCGGCGAGGAGCTGGAGTCCCCGGACACCGCCGCCAACGCCACCTGCCTGTGGAGCGGCATCGACGAGTACGACTTCCGCAGCCTGTCGGTGTCCCTGCGGCGCTTCGACTCCGACCCGTCGCTGGGCAGCGGCGAGGAGCGGGCCGCCCGCTACCTGGCCGACCGGGCGGCCGAGGTGGAGAACGACGAGGGCCTGGAGGACGTCTCCGCCGACGAGCCCGGTGAGGGCGAGGGGTGGGGCGACGAGGCCCGCTCCTTCTCCTTCGCCGTGGACACCACCACCGGCGACGACGAGACCCGTCCCTCCCGCCAGCAGCGGGTGGTGGTCCGGACCGCCAACGTGGTGGTGACCGTGGACCTGACGGGGATCGACTTCGACAACGACGACCCGCCCTCCGCCGAGGACATCACGGAGGCCGCCGAGCGGGTGGCCCGGGAGGCCGTGGCGGCGGTGGAGGCGAACGCCCCGACCGCCGAGGAGGACGGCGCGGAGGCCGGTGCGGAGGACGGCGACGGGGACGAGACCACCGACGCGGAGGACGAGGAGGACGCGGAGGACGGCGAGGGCTGAGCCGCGCCGCACGCCCCGGAGCCCGGTCCCGTTCGTCGCCGAACGGGACCGGGCTCCGCGCGTTCCCGGCCCTCCCCGCGCGGGGAGGGGACGCTCAGGGGGGACCGTCGGCGACGCGCACCCGGTCGTCGGCACCGTCGGAGAGGAAGGCGGCCAGGGTCCGCCCCTCCTCGGCGACCTCCTCGCGCTCGGCGCGGGAGAGGCGGCGCAGCGGGGTGACGGTCACGGTGCCGGGGGCGTCCCGGCCGCCACCGTCCCGCTCCACGGTCCAGGTGGCGGTGACCCGGCCGTCCACCAGCACCACCCGGGCGCCGTCCACCGACAGCCGCCGGTCGGCGTCGTCGATGATCCGGGTGCGGTCGTCGTACCCGAGGATCGCGTTGTCGAAGGCCGGCAGGAACCGCACCGGGGCGGGGGTGTCGGGGTCGGGACGCGGCGCGTCGGGCAGGTCCCACAGCACCCGGCCGCGCGCGTCCCGGAAGGAGACCAGTTCGTCCCGGATGGCGGCCACCGCCGCCGGCAGCCCCGCCAGGCCGCTCCAGGCGCGCAGGTCGGCGGTGGCGGCGGGGCCGAAGGCGGCCAGGTAGCCCCGGGCCATGGCCTCCCCGACGGGGTCGGTGCCCTCGGGGGCCGGTGGGTCGATGTCCCGTCCCAGCCAGGCGGCGACCGGGAGGTTGCGCACGCCCGCCCGGGTGCGCCACAGGCCACGGGGCGGCAGCTGGGCCATCGGGATGAGCGCGGAGACCAGCATCTCGCCGAGTGCGCGGTGCGGGACGTCCGGCCAGCGGTGGGCGACCGCGCGGGCGAGCTCGGCCATCGAGCGGGGCTCGCCGTCGGCCATCACCTCCCGCCCGGCCGCCGCCAGTTCCCCGGGGTCCACCCCGGCGAGTTCGCGACGGTAGGTGCCCCCGGTCCGTTGGCGCAGCATGGCGTCGTGGCGGGCGCGTCGGGCCAGGACGTCCTCCGCGGTGACGAGGTGGACGGTGCGGCGCATGAGGTGGGTGCGCACCAGCCGCCGCCCCACCAGCAGGTCGGAGAGGGCGCCGGGGTCGAAGGCGCGCAGTCGGGACCACAGGCCGATGAAGGGTTCCTGCGGTTCCTGCGCCTGCACGCCGCCCAGGTGCGCGACGGCGTCCCGGGGCGACAGGTCGGCGCGGGTGAGGAGGAGTTGGCGGGCGAGGGTCGCGCGGTTGAGCGCCCGGGTGTCGAGCACGGGTCCGCCGGTCACGCCGCACCTCCCCCGGGGCCGGGCCCCGGAGGGGGCGCGGCACGGGCCGGAGCGGGCGGATCGGCCGGAGCGGGTGGGGCTGTCACGACGGGGGTCCTTTCGCCGGCTCTCCCGGGGTGTTCCCCCACTCTCCCGGGGAAAGCGGTCACCTTCCGTCCGCATTCCCGTCCGCGTTCCCGTCCGCAACGTGTCCGCGTTCCGTGCGGAGGCGCGTCGGGACCCGTGAGGCACGTCCCGGGGGTTCGGCCGGCTCCGCCGGTTCGGCGCGCCGCCCCGCGGCCCCCTCGGTGACCCGACACCCCGTCGGCTCGCCGCCGCGGGGCGGGCACCTGCGGTGAAGGGCCGCGCGGGCCGCCCGGGCGGGGCGCGGGCGGCCCGCCCGGAGAGGTGACCCGGCGCGGGGAAACGCCGTCCGGCAGGGGATGGATCCGCCGTCGCGGACCGGAAAACCCGACTCCTCGGCGACCACGGGGCCGTTCGGTGTGCCAGGCTTGGCCCCCGATGGGAACACCAGTCTCATTCACGGAAGGGGCTCGCGGGTGGCCGCGATCACGTTGACACGCTCCCACCGCCTGTTGGTGGGCATCGTGCTGGCCGGCGCCGTGGTCATCGCGACGATCGGGTTCGTCGGCTCCTACGCCGCCGTCCGCGACCTGGCGGAGCGCAAGGGATTCGGGGAGTTCGCGCCGTTCTTCCCCATCGGCATCGACGCGGGCATCGTCGTGCTGCTCGCCCTGGACCTGCTGTTGACCTGGCTGCGGATCCCCTTCCCGCTGCTGCGCCAGACCGCCTGGCTGCTGACCGCCGCCACGGTGGCGTTCAACGGCGCCGCCGCGTGGGGCGACCCCCTGGCGGTGGGGATGCACGCGATCATCCCGGTGCTCTTCATCATCACCGTCGAGGCGGCCCGGCACGCCATCGGCCGGATCACCGACATCACCGCCGACAAACACATGGAGGGGGTGCGGTTCTGGCGCTGGTTCCTGGCACCGTGGCCGACCTTCCGCCTGTGGCGGCGGATGAAGTTGTGGGAACTCCGCTCCTACGAACAGGTCATCGAACTGGAGCGGGACCGGCTGGTGTACCGGGCGCAGTTGCGCGCCCGGTACGGCCGCTCCTGGCGGCGGCGGGCACCGGTGGAGGCCCGGCTGCCGCTGAAACTGGCCCATCTCGGGGTGCCGTTGGAGGAGGCCGCCGGGATGGTCCACCGGCCGCTGGCCGGGGAGGCGCCGCGCCCCGTCCAGGCGGTCGCCCCGGCGAACGAACCCGCCCCCGTGACGGCCGGGACGACGGACGATCGGTCCGCGACGGTCCCCGGCCCCCGGGAGGCCCGGGAGCCGACCGGGACCGCCCCCGAACCGGGGACGGCGTCGCCCGGGGCGCACTCC
>NZ_VKHS01000214.1 GCF_014141525.1 Streptomyces calidiresistens | reverse complement strand
CGGCAAGGGGCCGGCGATCGGGGGTCACCGCAGGGTGCCCGGCCGGCCGTCGGCCGCCGTGCCCGCCGACTCCGCGGGGACGGGGGCCTCCCGGTCCCGCCCCGTCGCGACGGTGCCGCGATCGCCGGGGGCGTCCGCCCCGCCCGGCCCGCCCGGAGCGGGGAGGACCGGGGGGCGGCCCGGCTCGGGGGACGGCGTGCGGCGGAGCGCTCGACGCACCCACCAGGCGCCCGCGTACAGCAGGAGCGCTGCGGTGAGCGCACCGCCACCGTTCTTCGCCGCGTCCGAGAGCACCCCCTCCGCCACCGGTTGAACGGCGGCCCACCCCGAGGCGCCGGCCCGGTACACCTCCGGCGCGCGCAGTCCGGCCGCGGCGCCGCCGAGGGCGGCGACGAGCAGCGCCGCCCGGGCGGCCGTGCGGGCCCCCGGGGAGAGCGCCGCCCGGTCGGGCACACCGGCCGGAAGGTCCCGGGTCCGACGGGCCCGCCGGACCCTGCGGATGGAGTACACGGCGATGGCGATCAGCCCTCCGACCGTGCTGACGTGCTGGAGCAGCCGCGCCACGGTGAGGTCCCCCGCGACAGGGGAGAGCATGAAATCGACGTGGAGGACCACGAAGCCGTCGTAGTGCGTGAAGGAGTCCCACACCAGGTGGGTCGCGACGCCGATCAGCAGGGAGAGCAGTATCCAGCCCACCCGGCGGAGCCCGTGAGCGGCGTCCCTCGTCGCCGGTCCCGCAGGCACTCCTTCCGCCCCCGGGCCGGCTCCCGTCCCGCGGAACCGGGCGGGCAGCAGGTCGATCACCGGGCGGCGCACCGCCAGGTACAGCAACAGGAGGGCGAGGGCGAAGGACAGGGCGATGTGGAGGCCGTACAGCGCGTGGGAGGTGGTGGCGTTGAGGAACGGCTCGTACCACGACTGAGCGCTCACCGGGATGCGCGCGCTGCCCAGGAAGTAGGGCATGTCCGGGGCGACGGCCCCGCAGACCAGCGCGGCCGGGGGGAACGGGGAGGAGGGGTGGCGCAGCAGCGGCAGCACGGCCGCGGGGTGGGAGAGCGTGAACGGCATGGGGTGACGGCCTTCGGGTCGGAGCCGGTTCCGGGCCGGCGGGTGACGGGTGCGACCGGCCGGGGTCGTCGCACGGGCCGCACGACGGCACGGGCCGCTCGAAGGACTATCTTCGCCGCGAGTATATGTCGTTCAACTGAATATGAGGGCGAGTGTGACCCGGGTCTCCCCGGCCCCGGGACGCCGGGACGTCGGACGCCGGGGCGCCGGGCGGCTCAGGCGGGACCGGGGCGGTCCGTCCGCCGGGGCGGACGCAGCGCGTACACGCCGGCGGCCAGCGCGCCGGCCAGCGGCAGGGCGAGCGTGATCACCACGATCGGGAGCGGGTAACCCCATGCCCTGGCGTACGCGCCGGCGAGCAGCGGGAGGGAGGCCACGGTCACGACGGCCACCTCCCGCACTCCCCGGGACCTCGTGCGCAGGGCCCACAGCAGGGCGGTGATCGCCGGTGCCAGTAGGGGCCAGGCGCCGTAATCGGTGCTGAACGGCAGGACCTCGGCGTACAGCGCGGTCATGGGCAGCCACACGGCGGCGGCCATCGCGCCGGCCACCGCGCACGCCTCGGGGGCCGGCCTCGTGTCCGGTGGGACGGCCACCACCAGCAGGGCCGTGATCAGCGCCATGACGGCGGGCAGCGGACTCCCCATGCCCGGCCCGTAGGCCGCCGCCGCCACGGCCCAGCCCGTCGAACCGAGGGCGACCGCGCCCGCGCCCGCGCGCCACCGGCCGGTCAGGGCCGTGATCGCCCCCACCACGACCACCGCGGCGGCGAACAGGAGGGCGCTCCAGGCGTCGAGGAAGAGCATCGGGGGAGCGGGCGAGGCGACCACCGAGGCGTACCACTCGCTCAGGTGCATCCCGCTCCCGGCCGCCGCCGCGGCCACCACGAACGGCGCGGCGTCCGCGAGGAACCGTCCGGTGGGGGAGGCGGAGTCCACGCCCAGCCGCATCCGCACCGCGTGGGCGGTGATGTCCGCCGTCTCCCGGAGCCGCTCGAGGGGCGGCGCGTCCACCGTCGCCTCCCGGTGGACGGCGAGGATCTCCTCGCCGTACTCCACCCGGTACCGGCGCGGGTACAGGAGCAGGATCCGTTCGATCACGCCGGGGCTCCCGCCGGACCGGAGGCCTCCAGTCGGCGACGCGCCTCCCGGGCCGTCGCCGCCAGCCTCTCCGCCTCCACCGCCAGCCTCTCCCGACCGGGCGCGGCCAGGGTGTAGATCTTGCGGGCCCGGCCGTCCACGATCTCCTCGCGGAGCACCTCGATCAGGCCGTCCCGCACCAGGCGGTCGAGGGCGCCGTAGAGGGTGCCGGTGCGCAGGACCACCCGGCCCCCGGAGAGCGCCTTCACCTCGCGGGTGATGGCGTACCCGTGGCGCGGTTCGTCCGCGAGGGCGGTCAGCACCAGAAGGGTGGGCTCCTGCAGGGCGCGCTCGCTCGTCCGACTCATGCTCCCAACATATGTCGCCGGGCGGACCGTGGCCAGGGGTGCCGAGAGCCCCGGACGCCGTTGCTTTCCGTCGCTTTCCGGGGATTCCCGGGGTTTCGCGCCCGGTGTCTTGACGCGGGAGCGCGGCGGGGGGAGAGTCCCGGTGGCTTGGGAGCGCTCCCACCCGGAGGGCTCCCGACCGTCCACGCGCACGGAAAACGCCCAACGGGTCGACACCAGGAGCCGCCCCCGATGAGACGCACCCGAGGACGCACCACCACCGAGCCCACCCGTCCGACCGACCGCCCGGCCCCGCGCCGGCGCGGCCTGCGGACCCTCACCGCCCTGGTCGCCGCCGGGACCGCGCTGGTCCTCGCCGCCGGCACCGCCGGGGCCGCGGGCGCCCACGGTCCCGGGAAGGGCCCCGGGCCGAACCCCGGCAAGGGCAAGGGACCCTCCGTCACCCGCTTCCACGTCCCGCCGCCCAACCCCGGTGCCCTGACCCAGATCAAGGACCTGGTCCGCGCCGGCAAGCTCCGGGACGCCGACCTTATACGTCGGATGATCACCACGCCGCAGGCCGTCTGGCTCACCGGCCAGGAGGGCCACGACGTGCGCGCCGACGCCCGCCGCACCGTCACCGACGCCAAGCGGCAGAAGGCGATGCCGGTCCTGTCGCTGTACAACGTGCCGGGCCGCGACTGCGCCCAGTACTCCGCCGGCGGCGCCTCCGACACCGCCGAGTACATCGAGTGGATCGACGACGTGGCCAAGGGCATCGGCCCGCACCCGGCCATCGTCATCCTGGAGCCCGACTCCCTGGCCCTGATGCCGAACGACTGCGGCCAGGACGACGAGGAGGAAACCCTCACCGCCGCCCGCTTCACCGAGATCCGCTACGCGGTGGACGTCCTGGCCGCCAAGCCGAAGGTGAACGTCTACCTCGACGCCGGCCACAGCGACTGGCACCGGGTGGACTCCATCGTCAGCCGCCTGATCGAGGCCGACGTCGCCTCCGCCCGCGGCTACTACCTCAACCCCTCCAACTACCAGACCGACGAGAGCCTCGCCCGCTACGGCAACCTGATCTCCGGCTGCCTCGCGTACGCGGCCGAGGGTGGCGACCCCGCCGACTGCCCCAACCAGTGGTGGGACCCGCAGGAGGCCCTGGACTGGCTCGACGAGCACGTCACCACCGACCGGGCGGAGTGGACGCCGTACGTCACCGACACCAGCCGCAACGGCCGGGGCCCGTGGACCGCGCCGGAGGACGCCGCCTACCCGGACCCGCAGACCTGGTGCAACCCGCCGGACCGGGGCCTGGGACAGCGCCCCACCACCAACACCGGCGACCCGCTGATCGACGCGCACCTGTGGATCAAGATCCCCGGTGAGTCCGACGGCGAGTGCCTGCGCGGCACCGACGGCCCGCAGGACCCGGAGCGCGGCGTCGTCGCCCCGCGCGCCGGCCAGTGGTTCCCGCAACAGGCGCTGGAACTGGCGCGGCTGGCGCAGCCGGCGCTGCGCTGACCCGTCGGCGCGGAGGCCCGAACGCCTCCGCGCCGGCCCGTCGGGAACGCGCCGCCCGCGCGCGAACGGCCCCGGGGCGCACCCCGCGCCCCGGGGCCGGCGGGCGCGTGCGCCCGACGCCGGATCCGTGCTCCCCCGTCCCATCCGTCCCGTCCGTCGGGGGGTTCGCGGGCCACCGTCCGCGCACGTCCGCCAACCGACGGTCGCCGCGTTGACGGGCCGGAAATGGGTCAGTTTGATGGTCCCCTGAACAACTCTGCGAGGGTGGCGTGACAGGGGTGCGGATGGACGGGCTGGTGCTGGACGGCCGATACCGGATCGGGCAGCGGCTCGGCGAGGGGGGCATGGGAGCGGTCTTCGAGGCGGACGACCTGCGCCTGGAACGCCGGGTGGCGGTCAAGGTGATGAGCGGGGTCTCCCTGCGCCGCGACCCCCGGGCCAAGGAGCGGTTCGACCGCGAGGCCAAGGTGCTCGCGGGCCTGACCAGCCCCTACATCGTGACGGTGCACGACGCCGGTGAGGCCGCGGTCGAGGGCGGCACCGTCCTCTACCTGGTCATGGAACGGCTGCACGGCCGCTCGCTGGAGCAGGTGCTGGAAGGGGGCCGGCCGGTGTCACCGGCCGAGGTGGCGCTGTGGGGCGAGCAGATCTGTCGCGGGCTCGCGGTCGCCCACCGCGCCGGGGTGGTGCACCGGGACCTCAAGCCGGCCAACGTCATGGTCTGCGTGGACGGCCTGGTGCGGGTGCTGGACTTCGGCATCGCCGCCGTGCTCGCAGACTCCGGCGACCACGCCCGACTGACCTTCACCGGCCTGGTGGTGGGCACCCCCGCGTACATGGCGCCCGAGCAGATCGAGTCCGGTGGCTACGAGGCGCGCAGCGACCTCTACGCGCTGGGATGCATGCTCTACGCCCTGCTGACCGGTCGATCGCCGTTCCGCGCCGACGCGCTCTACGCGCTGATGCGGCAGCAGATGCTGGACACCCCCGAGCCGCCGAGCGCGCTGCGCCCCGGCCTGCCCGCCGAGTGGGACGAACTGGTCCTCGCCCTGCTCGCCAAGCGCCCGGAGGGGCGCCCCGCGGCGGCGGCCGAGGTGGCCGACCTGCTGCGGGGGATGCCCTGCCCCGACCTCCCCGACGCCGACGCCGGTGACGCCGGTGATGACGCCGGCGCCGGACCGGCGGGGGACGG
The DNA here is from genome assembly GCF_014141525.1 of Streptomyces calidiresistens. Taxonomy (GTDB): domain Bacteria; phylum Actinomycetota; class Actinomycetes; order Streptomycetales; family Streptomycetaceae; genus Streptomyces; species Streptomyces calidiresistens. The sequence continues at coordinate 1,977 of NZ_VKHS01000214.1, read as the reverse complement.
TGACGGGACCCCCGGCCGCCCGCTCGCGCCGGTCTCCGCGCCCCTGCCCCCGGCGTACCGGCCGACCCGGATCGACCCCCGCCTCTCGCTGGGCAACGGTTTCGCGGCGCCGGCGGTGTCCGCGCCCGTCCCGGTCCCGGCCTCCGCCACCACCGTCGTCCTGCCCGCCGGGCCCGATGCCCCCGATGCACCCGATGAGCCCGATGAGCCGGCCGGGCCGGTCGGGCCGGTCGGGCCCGGGGAAGCGGCCGGGGACGCCGGGGACGTGCCCCCGGTGGAGGAGCCGGCGCCCCCGGCGGGGGAGCCAGCGGACACCGGTGGCTCCGGCTTCGCCGCCGCGCCCCTCACCTCCGGCCTGGTGGTCGCCCCCGGTGCCCTGTGGCTGGCCCCCCGGCAGCGGATCGCCCCGCTGCCGGAGGCCGAGCAGTTGCGGGTGGTGCTCTCCTGGGAGGTCGCCGACGGCGTGGAGGAGGACCCGGAGGTGGACGCCAGCGCCCTGGTGGTGGACGCGGACGGCACGGTCCTCAGCGACGAGCACTTCGTCTTCTACAACAACACCGTCACCCGCGGGGACCTGAGCGTCTCCCTGGTGGCCGGGCCGGGTGGGCACGAGATGAGCTTCGGCGTGCGGCAGGAGTGGCTGCCGGCCGAGGCGGAGCGGGTGGTGCTGGCCCTCTCCCTGCACGAGGCGGAGGAGCGCGGCCACACCTTCGGCGTGCTGACCGATCTGTCGGTGCGGGTGGAGGCGGCGGCCGAGGGGTCCTCGGAGAGCGCCGAGGGCGAGTTCCTCTGTGGCTTCCGCCTGCCGGGCCGGCCGGGTTCGGCCACCGGCCTGACCCTGGGCGAGTTGTACCGCACCGAGGGCGGGTGGGGTTTCCTGGCCGCCAGCCGCGCCTACCCGGGCGGCCTGGTGGAGATCGCCCGGGCGCACGGCGTCGACGTCTGACGGCCGGGGCGCCGGGGCACGTCCCGGCGCCCGCCGCCGGGGCGGCGGGCGGGACGCGCCGGCTCAGGGTTCGACGGTGCCGCGCTCCCGCTTGATGCGGCGCAGGATGACGAACAGGTTGATGACGGCCAGGACGGCCAGGAGACCGGCGCCGAGGGTGAGCAGGCTCAGCTCCGCGGGCCCGGGTGTGTCACCGGGCTCGGAGGTGCCCCACCAGACGGCGAAGACGACCGTCAGACCGATGAACAGCGGGATGAAGATCACCGACAGTCGCAGTCGCAGGCGGAGCGCCGACCGGGCGTTCGACGGCTCGGTGCCGGCGCGCTCCGAACGTCGGCCGATCACGCCGGAACGGGAGCGCGACACCGGCTCCCGCCCCGTGGGCCCGTAGTGCCGGTCGGACGGACCGGAAGCGCGGGAGCCACCGGTGGGATCGGGGTTCTCGGGGGAGGACATGATCACACTCCGGGGGGTTGACAACGCTGCGGAACGGCTCCTGCCCGGTCCGCGCCCCGGTACGCGTCCTCCGGCGTGTCGTCCCTCGTCAACCGGCCGCCCCCGGCCGACACCGCGCCGGGGGAGCGGGGAGGTGAGGGGAGGGGAGCGGCTCGGTGAGGCGCCGGGCCGGACGGAACACGGCCGGAGCGCGGGAGGGAAATGGAAGAGGCGCCGAAGGGGCGCCGAAGAGGCGCCGAAGGAGCCGGGCGAAGCGGAGGGGACCCCTCCGGCGGGCGGGCGCGCGAAGCCCCGCCGGACCGGGCGCGGCGGGATGACACCCCGTGAGCGGGCACCGACCGTTCACGGGGCGCCCACAGGTGTACCACACCACGGGGGGTGTCCGTGGCCCCCTTCCGATCGACCCCCTTCCGGCCGGCGGACGACGGGTGGGCGGCCCGCGCGTGGAGAAGCCGTGAGGGTTCGCGGCGAAGTCTGTCGGAACCCCGGGTGATCGGAAAGGATCGGTCCGTGCCCGGTGCCCTCCGAACCCCGTTGTGCGCCCTGGTCCTCGGGGCGGTCGTGGTGATCCTCCC
>NZ_VKHS01000213.1 GCF_014141525.1 Streptomyces calidiresistens | reverse complement strand
GAGCCGTGCATCTCATCGAGCGGGTCGCGGGATACCTCGACCTCCCGGCCGCCCACGGCGTGGCCTGCGAACGGGTGGAGTCCGCCGATCCGGGGCGGATCGTCTACGAGGACTCCGTACAGGTGGTTCGTGAGGTTCCGGGGGACGGTTCGGGGGCCGCGGGGAAACTTCCCCGGGGTCTTCGCTCTCGCCAACGGCCTGGCCCGGGAGGGGCGGCTCTCCGAGGAGGAGCACCGGCTCCTCCGGGCCGCCAACGACTGGTACAACGCCGCCCATCCCGATCCCTCCGACACCCACCCCGGGGCCCACGACCACGACGTGCACCCCGGTGCCGCCGCGTGGTTCAAGCCGGGAGCCGTGCATCTCATCGAGCGGGTCGCGGGATACCTCGACCTCCCGGCCGCCCACGGCGTGGCCTGCGAACGGGTGGAGTCCGCCGATCCGGGGCGGATCGTCTACGAGGACTCCGTACAGGTGGTGGCCGTCCCCCGGGGATGAGTCGCCACCCGGACCCGGGAGGCCGTCAGCGGGTGACGCCTCCGGCCACGGCGCGCGGCTCCCGGTTCCCCTCGGTGGTCCAGCACGAGCCGCGGCGGGTCGTCAGCTTCCGCAACCACAGCTCCGTGGAGACCAGTTCGGCGACACCCTCCAACGGCACCGGCTCCCCCTCGGCGGCGGCGCGCAGCGCCCGGCGGACGACCCTGGCCTCGACCAGGCCGGCGTCGGCGAGCAGGGGGGCCTCGAAGAGGTCGATGAGGTCGCCCAGCGCGGTGCGCAGGCCGAGGCGGGTCGCCTCGACCTGGAGGGCCCGGGCCGGGGCGCCCCAGCCGGGCGGCAGCTCACGGACGCCGGCGCCGGCGAGCACCTCCCGCAGGATCTCCGGACGGGCGCCGGGCTGTATCCGCAGCGTCTCCGGGAGCAGGCGGCAGGCGCGGACGACGACGTTGTCGTAGAAGGGGGCGTGCAGGCGCTGGTGGTGCAGTTCAACGGCCTGTTCGAGCACCCGGTGGTCGGCGGCGCGGCGGACGAGCGCGGCCCGGGCGCGCTGGGCGCCGGGGTGGCTGTCCCGGCCGGCCGGCCGGGAGCGGGTGGCGGCGGCCTCCAGGCGCAGGGAGACCTCGGCGAGGGTCTCGCCGGTCAACCAGCGGGCCGCCGGGCCGGGGAGGGCCCAGCTGAGGGAGGCGCCCAGGGGCCCGGCGCCGGGCGCGCGGCGGCCGGTGGGCCCGGCGCCGAAGGGGTCGGCGAACGGATCGGTCGGGTCGGGCCCGTCCGGACCGGCGTGCCGCAGGCGGGCGGCGGCGCCGGCCACCCCGTCCCGGTAGGGGGTGCGGGCGAGCCGGCGGGCCGCCCGGTACAGGGCCAGGGGCGCCGCGACGGAACGCCCCCCGTCACCGTGACGGAGGGCCATGAGGGTGCGCACGAGGTGCCGGCGTTGTCGCCCCAGGACCAGGTCGGCGAGGCGGGCGGGGTGGGCGTCGAGGACCTCGCGGGCGCCGTGGCCGACGAGGTGGTCGGCGCTGCCGGCGGCGAGGCGGGCCCGGTGCCGGACGGCGGTCACCAGGGAGGGCGCGGGCTCGTCGGTCAGGCGCATGGTGTCGAGGTCGAGGCCGACGAACGGCAGGGTCTCCATCCCGCCGGTGACCACCACGTGGTGCAGGCGGGGGTTCTCGGCGATGGCGCGGGCGCGTTCGAGTTCGGCGGCCCGTGCCACGCGGGCGTGTTCGCCCTCGGTGGCCAGGTCGTTGAAGGTGACGGCGAGCAGGCGTTCGCCGGCGAGGGTGGCGCCGGTGCCGTGCACGGTGCCGGGCCGGCCGGGGAGGCCGGCGGCGAGGAGGGCGAGGGTGGCGGAGGCGGAGCCGCCGGAGAGGTCGGCGCCGACGCCGGGGGCCGGGTCCGTGCCGCCGCGGGCGGCGCGTCGGTCGGCGGGGCCCATGCCGGGGACCGGCCCGGGATCGGGCACGCCGGCGTGCCGGGGGGCGGCCAGGCGGGTGCGGACGGCCTCCACCAGGGCGTCGCGAATGCCCTCGATGGCGGCCTCGCGTTCCACCGGGGGCGCGGTGACGACCGTGGGCAGCGAGGGTTCGTAGTCGACGGTGTCGCGGCTGCCGCCCTCGCGCAGCACCAGGGCCCGGCCGGGTGCCACGCGGTGCACGCCGACGTAGGGGGTGCCGCTGCCCAGGGCCTCGGGGGTCTCGGGGCAGGCGAGTTGGGCGCCGAGCTGGTTGACGTCGAGCTGGGCCTCGGTGAGGTCGGCGAGCGGGAGGGCGGCGGTGGCGTAGGCGGTGCCGCCGGCCCAGCGGGTGTGGAAGACGGGGCGCGCGCCGGCGAGGTCGGTGGGGATGGCGGTGCGCCGACCGAAGCGGGCGACGGCGGTGTATCCGCCGGGCCAGGTGGTGAGTTGGCGCAGGGCACCGGCGCGGGCGGAGATCAGGGCGTTGCGCAGTTGGGCGTCGGTGGCGCCGCAGTAACCGAAGACGGCCAGGTGGGTGTCACCGTCGGCGTGGACGAGGCGGATCTCGTCCAGGCGCCAATCGCCCACCGCCCAGAGCGGGTCGGGGCCGTCCCAGACGAGTTGGGCACCGAGGGGCCTCACCTCCTCGAGCGCCGTCGCCGAGGCGCCGCACCACCCCACCAACCACCGCATCGCCGCCTCCCCCCGCTTGAGTTGTCGAGCCCGCAGGTCACGGGCGCTCGAAGGGCGTGGTGTGCCCATGCTGCCACGGGAAGGGCGCGGGCGGGGTATTGGGGGGAAACCGCAGGAAGGCACGGCGAGGCGGCCGGTCCGCGCGCGCCGCGCTGAAAACCGGCTGTTTTCGGCCAAAGTCCGTTCGGAGTCGGCCTTCGACGCCCGGGGCGGGAGGGACGCCCGGGGTGTCGTGGCCCGGGAGACGTCCCACGTCTCCCGGGCCCGAACCGCCGTCCGCGGGGATGGGGACGACGGCTCCCCGGCCCACCGGACGCCCGGAGCGCGGCGGACCGACCCACGCGGAATCATCCAAACCCGGCGGGTCGCTCCTGCTAAGAGCGCACGGACGGGCGCACGGCCACACGACGGGAGCACATCCCCGTCGACCCCCCGCGCTCGGACGGACGGCCGCGTCGCGCCGGGGTGTTCGAGCGGGACCGGATGCGCCCGGCTCGTGAACCGGCGCCCCGTCCACCCCGGGGGGACGCACCGCCGGGGACGAGGACCGGCCATCCCCGTACAAGCCCCTTAACGGTCAGAAGGCACCGAACTACGCTGGGTTGGCGGAATATTGGGGAGCGTCCCGTGCCCGACGCGGGGCCACCGATGGGTGTGTCAGGGGTGCGCGCATGTCCAGGGAGTCACGCGGACCGAACGAGAAGCTGGGCGCCGTCCTCGCTCTCGCCGGCATGAGCAACGCCGGGTTGGCCCGCCGGGTCAACGACCTCGGCGCACAACGCGGCCTGACGCTGCGGTACGACAAGACCTCGGTGGCCCGCTGGGTCACCAAGGGCATGGTGCCCCAGGGCGCGGCACCGCACCTGATCGCCGCGGCCATCAGCAGCAAGCTGGGGCGGCCGGTGCACCTGCACGAGATCGGGCTGGCCGACACCGATCCCGCCCCCGAGGTGGGGCTGGCCTTCCCCCGGGACGTGGAGGCGGCCGTGCGCGGCGCCACCGAACTGTACCGGCTGGACAGCGGCTCGGGACGGGGCATATGGCAGACCCTGGCGGGATCCTTCGCCGTGAGCGCGTACGCCACGCCCGCCGCCCGGTGGCTGATAACCCCGGCCGACCCGGCGGTGGGGCGCGAGCCCACCGCGGAGGGCGGCCGGTCCCGGCGCGCCGGCGGTGACGCCGCGGGAGGCGGCGGGGCGAGCGGCCCGAACGGCGCCGCGGGCGAGGCGACCGGTCCGACCGGCCCCCCCGGCAACGGGAAGGGCCGCGCCCGGTCCGACGGCCGGGGCCCGGGGCTCCCGGCCCGCGGCCTCGCCGGTCCCGGCGCGATCGGCCGGGTCGGTCACAGCGATGTCTCCAAGCTCCGCGAGGCCGCCGAGGAGGCCCGCCGCTGGGACTCCAAGTACGGCGGCGGGGACTGGCGTTCGGCCATGGTCGCGGAGTGCCTGCGCTCCGACGCCGCGCCCCTGCTGATGGGGCACTACAGCGACGAGGTGGGCCGCTCACTGTTCCGCGCCACCGCCGAACTCACGCGGTTGGCGGGGTGGATGGCCTTCGACACCGGACAGCAGGAAGCCGCCCAGCGCTACTACATCCAGGCGTTGCGGCTGGCCCGGGCCGCGGCCGACGTGCCGCTCGGCGGGTACGTGCTGGCCTCCATGTCCCTGCAGGCCACCTACCGGGGCTTCGCCGACGAGGGGGTGGACCTGGCGCAGGCCGCGCTGGAGCGCAACCGTTCGCTGGCCACCCCGAAGACCATGAGCTTCTTCCACCTCGTGGAGGCCCGGGCCCTGGCCAAGGCCAATGAGGCCGCCGCCTGCGGCGCCGCCATCGCGGCCGCCGAGAGCGGGCTGCAGCGCTCCCGGCCCGGCGACCCCGACCCGAGTTGGCTGGACTTCTACGCCTACGACCGGCTCGCCGCCGACGCCGCCGAGTGCTACACCGATCTGCGCATCCCCCAGCAGGCCCGCCGCTTCAACGAGGAGGCGCTCTCCGAGCCCACCGAGGACTTCGCCCGCTCGCACGGCCTGCGGCTGGTGGTCAAGGCGTTCGCCGAGTTGGAGGCCGGGAACCTGGACGCGGCCTGCGACGCGGGCAACCGCGCGCTGCGGGTGGCGGGCCGCATCTCCTCCGCCCGCACCACCGACTACGTGCGGGCCCTGCTCGAACGGCTCGAACCGTACCGGGACGATCCCTCGGTGAAGGAACTCCGGGAGGCCGCCGAACCGCTCCTGGCCGCTTCGGCATGACCTCGCACATGACAGCGGCAACCGTGCGCGGAACGCGCCGGCCGCCGCGGTGAGCCGGCCCGGGCCGGGGGCGCCTTCGGGTCCGGCGGGGGCGCGCGGCCGGCACGACGGGCGGGGCCGGATCCGGGGGAAGCGGAAGGAGCGACCCCGTCCACGCGTCCGCCGGGTCCCCGGCCGTCGGTGGCGCGGCGGCGTCCTCGCGCAGCTCCGCCTCCTTGTACCGACGGCAGTCGCGGTGCCAGCGCAGGATGCCCGACAGCCAGTGCTCCAGGTCGGTGACGTAGGCGTCGAGGACCGCCCGGGCCTCCTCGTCCAGGTCGAAGTCGTCGTACAGAACGGGGAGTTCGTTGCTCGCCACCAGTTGGAACTGCTCCAGCCGGGACTCCATCAGGGCGTGGGTCATCCGCAACGCGGTCGGGTAGTCGCACCCGAAGAAGTTCTGGGCGACGAGCACCGCGTTGTGCACCTCGCCCTCGTACTCGATCTCCTTCTGGTAGGAGAAGACGTCGTTGAGCAGGCAGGCCCAGTCGGCGGCCGAGTTCTCCAGGGAACGCATCGGGCCGCTTCGGTGGATCGCCTCGGGCACGCGCTGCCCGTGGCCGAGGCGGCACAGGCTCATCGTGAAGTCCGAGCCGAAGGTCAGCCGGCGCATCTCGATGTAGTCCACCGGGTCGGGCACCCGGTGGGCCGCCCCGTTGTCCAACTCCCACAGCCAGCTGTCGACCATGTCCCGGAAGGTTCGGCGGAAGGCCCGGCGCGACTCGATCGTCATCGGCCCGGCGGTGCGCCGCCACAGGTCCGCGAGGCCCCGTTCGAGGGCGTTGGTGGGCTCGGGGGTCGCCGAGGGGTCCTCGATCGGGGTGAACAGCTTCAGCCGGTCCGTGCAGGCCCGCGCGCCCGCCGGGTCGCCGGTCCGCCCGAAGACGGCCGGGTAGTAGTCGTCGCCGTAGGTGCCCCAGGTCAGCCAGGCGGAGGTGATGTCCAGCTGCTCGGGCGTGGCGTCGGGGTGGATGCCGGCCGCGCACAGCGGGAAGTCGTAGCCGGCGAGTTTCGCGCGGCTCCACACGTTCGAGCCGGGCACGCCGGGCTGGGCGCGCAGCATGCCCATCCGCTCGCCCCACTCCACCGTCTCGCGGCGGGCCGCCTCCAGGTGCGGGCTGAGCCGGGCGGTGAACGGCATCCGGAGGTCCGGGATCACCGAGGGCCCCACGGGGTGCGGCACGTGCGCGTGCCGACGCAGGCCGCGCGCCCCGGTGACGGCGCTGCCGAGCGTGGTGCGCAGGGTTCCGGCGAGGTCGGCGGCGGAGGTGCCGATGCCCGCGGGCCGCAGCCAGGGGGCGGCGCCGCCCGCCCCGGCGATCCCGCCGCCCCGGGTCGCGGCGGCCCCGCCGTCGTTCATGTACCGGCTGGAGCGCAGGTGCCACTCGTGGCCGCCGGCCTGCCAGTCCTGGAGCCCCTTGGCGTAGGCGAGGACGGCGGCGCGCTGCGCCGGGTCCAGGCCGTGTTCGGCGAACAGCGGGGTCAGCTCCGTCAGCGCGGTGTGCTCGAACTGCTGCACCCGGGAGGTCAGCAGGTCGTTGACGGCCTCGGCGGCCTCCCCGGTGGAGCACTTCAGGAAGGTCTCCATGACCAGGACGCCGTTGCTCAGCTCGCCCTCGTCGCGCACCTCCCGCTCGTAGGAGAAGAGGTCGTTGCGCAGGTGGACGGCGTCGGAGAAGGCGTCGCGCAGCACCCGCAGCGGGCGGGTGTCGGCGACCGCCTCGGGAACCTCGGCGCCGGCGGCGAACTCCACCAGCCCGGCCGACCAGGGGGCACCGCCGACCTTGCGGCGCATCTCGATGTACTCCAGGGGGTTGGAGATCCGGCCGGCGTCGATGTTGGCCAGCTCCCACAGCGACTCGTTGAGCAGGTTCTCGGTGCTCCGGACGAATCGGCGGCGCCAGGCCGGGGACATGGCGGGGACGGTGCGCGCCCACAGGTCGGCCAGGCCCGCCTCCACGGGGTTGGTGGGCTCGGGAAAGCCCTCGGCGGGGTCGAGCGGCATGAAGCGCGGCAGGCGTTCGAGGTACGCCTTGCCGGCGGTTCGGTCGCGGGTGCGCTTGAAGGTCTCCAGGAAGTGGTCGTCGAAGAAGAACACCCACACGTACCAGTCGGTGACCAGGGAGAGCACCTCGGCCGCGCAGTCGGGGTGGGTGTAGGCGCACAGCAGGGCGTAGTCGTGGGCCTCCAGGTCGGAGACGGACCAGATGCCGGAACCCTCCAGCATCCCCATCCCCCGGGCCCACTCGCGGGTGTGGCGGCGGGCCTCCTCCAGGTGGGGGTTGAGG
>NZ_VKHS01000212.1 GCF_014141525.1 Streptomyces calidiresistens | reverse complement strand
GTCCCGTTCCGCCCGCTGTCCCGCCCGACGCGGGCGCCGCCCCCCATCCGACTCCCCGACTCCCCGGGGGTTCACGGCGAGGAGAATCCACCCCATGAGCGTGACTGTCCGAATCCCGACCATCCTGCGCACCTACACCGGCGGCAGCGCCGAGGTGAAGGCGGAGGGGGCGACCCTCTCCGAGGTGCTCGCCGACCTCGACGCCAACCACCCCGGCATCGCCGGTCGGGTCCTGGACGACGAGGGGAGGCTGCGCCGCTTCGTGAACGTCTACGTCAACGACGACGACGTGCGGTTCGCGGACGGCCTGGCCACGGAAACCCCCGATGGCGCGGGTATCTCGATCATCCCGGCGGTCGCCGGGGGCTGACCCTCCGCACGACGCCGGCCACGGCGTGTCGAACGCTCCGTTCGATGATCCGACCCCGCCCCGGGACCTTTCCGGTCCCGGGGCGGAGGCGTTCCCGGGGGCGATAGAGTTGGGTTCGCGAGCCCCCGTGCCGGCACATCCGGGCACCCGGGGCGCATATGAATTCACGACACTTCACCGTCATCGCGCGCCGAAAACCATCGCCGTGAATGCCGGATTGGCGTGCTTCCTCCCATCCGAATTTTCAATGTTTTTCGGTGTTTCGTGCGCTTTGCCCGTTCCGGGGGCGCAGAATTCCCGCTCGAATGACCTGTTGCGGTGGGCGTCCGGGCGGATACATTCAGCGGCGGTCGCGCGTTCCGGCGCACATCCCCGTCCGGCCGGGGATGGAGCCCGAGAGGTGCGATCCGGGGCCGCGAGGTGTGGTCTCGTGAAAAGGCCGGCAACAGGGGAGTTGGGAATGGCTCAGGGCACCGTCAAGTGGTTCAACGCGGAGAAGGGATACGGCTTCATCGCGGTCGACGGTGGTGCGGACGTGTTCGTCCACTACAGCGCGATTCAGATGGACGGTTACCGCACTCTCGAGGAAGGACAGCGGGTCGAGTTCGAGATCTCGCAGGGCCAGAAGGGCCCGCAGGCCGACATGGTCCGGGTCACCGCCTGACCTCCGCGGCACCGCAACGTCCGAATGTCCGTCGGGCCCGCATCTCCCCCGGGGTGCGGGCCCGACGCATGTCCGAACGCGGGGACGCCCGTTCGGGTCGTGCCCACCCCCTTCCCGGCGGCCCGGAGGGGGGCGCGCGAGGGGGCGCACGGGCGTCCGGAACCTTTCGACCCGGCGGACGGCGCTTGCACTCCCGGGTGCCGAGTGCTAATCATGGGCTTGGCACTCTGAAGGTGAGAGTGACAAAGCAGGACCGGTCTCGGTGAGGTCCGCGGAGCACGGTGGGGGCAAGGAACCACCGGGTGCGCGGGCCGTCCGTCGCGGGCGCCGGCGCGGTCCGGAGCAATCCACCCCGTCTCTGGGAGGACCACTTCACATGGCCAAGATCATCGCGTTCGACGAGGAGGCTCGGCGCGGCCTCGAGCGCGGGATGAACCAGCTCGCCGACGCCGTCAAGGTCACCCTCGGCCCCAAGGGCCGCAACGTCGTGCTGGAGAAGAAGTGGGGCGCCCCCACGATCACCAACGACGGTGTGTCCATCGCCAAGGAGATCGAGCTCGAGGAGCCGTACGAGAAGATCGGCGCCGAGCTCGTCAAGGAGGTCGCGAAGAAGACCGACGACGTCGCGGGTGACGGCACCACCACCGCCACCGTCCTCGCCCAGGCGCTCGTCCGCGAGGGCCTGCGCAACGTCGCCGCCGGCGCCAACCCGATGGCCCTGAAGCGGGGCATCGAGAAGGCCGTCGAGCAGGTCTCCGAGGCCCTGCTCGGCCAGGCCAAGGAGGTCGAGACCAAGGAGCAGATCGCCTCCACCGCCTCCATCTCCGCCGGTGACGTCCAGATCGGCGAGCTGATCGCCGAGGCCATGGACAAGGTCGGCAAGGAAGGCGTCATCACCGTCGAGGAGTCGCAGACCTTCGGGCTCGAGCTCGAGCTCACCGAGGGCATGCGCTTCGACAAGGGCTACATCTCCGCCTACTTCGCCACCGACATGGAGCGCATGGAGGCGGAGCTCGAGGACCCCTACATCCTCATCGCCAACTCCAAGATCAGCGGCGTGAAGGACCTGCTGCCGCTGCTGGAGAAGGTCATGCAGTCCGGCAAGCCGCTGCTGATCATCGCCGAGGACGTCGAGGGCGAGGCCCTGTCCACCCTGGTGGTCAACAAGATCCGCGGCACCTTCAAGTCCGTCGCCGTCAAGGCCCCGGGCTTCGGTGACCGTCGCAAGGCCATGCTGGGCGACATCGCCATCCTCACCGGCGGCCAGGTCATCTCCGAGGAGGTCGGCCTCAAGCTGGAGAACGCCGGGCTGGAGCTCCTGGGCCGCGCCCGCAAGGTCGTCATCACCAAGGACGAGACCACCATCGTCGACGGTGCCGGCGACAGCGAGGCCGTGCAGGGCCGGGTCAACCAGATCCGTGCCGAGATCGAGAACTCCGACTCCGACTACGACCGCGAGAAGCTCCAGGAGCGCCTGGCCAAGCTCGCGGGCGGCGTCGCCGTCATCAAGGCCGGTGCCGCCACCGAGGTGGAGCTCAAGGAGCGCAAGCACCGCATCGAGGACGCGGTGCGCAACGCCAAGGCCGCCGTCGAGGAGGGCATCGTCGCCGGTGGTGGCGTGGCCCTGCTGCAGGCCGCCTCGGTCTTCGAGAAGCTGGAGCTGGACGGCGACGAGGCCACCGGTGCCGCCATCGTCAAGGTCGCGCTGGAGGCCCCGATCAAGCAGATCGCGGTCAACGCCGGCCTCGAGGGCGGCGTCGTGGTGGAGAAGGTCCGCAACCTCACCCCGGGTCACGGCCTGAACGCCGCCACCGGCGAGTACGTGGACCTGGTCGCCGAGGGCATCATCGACCCCGCCAAGGTGACCCGCTCCGCGCTGCAGAACGCCGCCTCCATCGCGGCGCTCTTCCTCACCACCGAGGCCGTCATCGCCGACAAGCCGGAGAAGAACGCCGGTGCCGACGCCGCCGCCGCGGGCGGCATGGGCGGTGGCATGGACTTCTGATCCCCCGGGATCGGAGGACCGAGCCGCGTCCACGACGCACGGCGAGACGCCCGAGGGCGGCATCCCCACACCGGGGGTGCCGCCCTCGGCGCGTTCCGGCGTCCCCCGGGGAAGACCGGACTCCCCGACGTCACGGGTTTTCCGCGGGGAACCCACCGTGATCGACAGATGGCGGTGGGTGTCGGCAGGATGCTCCCATGGTGGTGCACCCGGGGCCGGCGCGGTGACGGGCGAGCCGCGAGCGGCCGGGCCGGGACGCGAGGACAGTGCGGAAACAGTGGGGGCGGGTCGGCGGGGTTCGGGCACGGGCCCGGCTTCGACGCCGGCCGTCGCGTCCCGGTGATCCGGCGCCGAACGGGTCTCAGCCCGCTTCGGCCCCCGGTGGGTCCACCGGCGCCGCTCCGGCGGCGAGCAGCGCCTCGCGCAACCGGCCCCGGGCCCCGGTCAGCAGCCGCTCCGCGCCGGTGGCGTCCACGCCCGCGAGGAGCATGAGGATGGCCGGCTTGACCTCCCCGCCGGTGGCGGTCAGCGCCTCCTCGATCGCCGGCGCCGGGGCGCCGGTGGCCAGCGCGACGATGCGCCGCGAGCGGGCCCGCAGTTTGTCGTTGGTGGCCCGCACGTCCACCATCAGGTTCCCGTAGGTCTTGCCCAACCGGATCATGGTGATGGTCGAGATCATGTTGAGCACGAGCTTCTGCGCCGTGCCCGCCTTCAGCCGGGTGGAGCCGGTGATCAGCTCCGGCCCGACCACCACCTCGATGGCGTGTTCCGCCGCCGCGCCCAGCGGGGTGTCCGGGTTGCAGGCCAGGCCGATGGTCAGCGCCCCCAGCCGGCGGGCGTGTTCCACGGCCCCCACGGCGTAGGGGGTGCGGCCGGAGGCGGAGATCCCGACCACCGTGTCGAGCGGCCCGACGCCCCGGGCGTCCAGATCGGCCGGGCCGGCCGCCGCGTCGTCCTCGGCGCCCTCCACCGCCGAGACCATCGCCTCCGGACCGCCGGCGAGCAACCCGACCACGGTCCCGGGGTCGGTGTTGAAGGTGGGCGGGCACTCGCTGGCGTCCAGCACGCCCAGCCGGCCGGCGGTCCCGGCCCCGGCGTAGAAGAGTCGGCCGCCCTTCTCCATCCGGGCGGCCACCGCGTCGATGGCCTCCGCGACCCGGGGGAGCACGGCCTCCACCGCGCGCGGCACCCCGGCGTCCTCGCGGTGCATCACCCGGACGATCTCCGCGGTGGACAGGCGGTCGATGGAGGCGAGGTCGGCCCGATGGGCCTCGGTCGCCAGTGTCTCCAACCGGTCGCGCAGCCGCTCCCCGTCCGACCCCGGCGGGTTGGCGGGGCCGGGCGGGACCGGCGCCGGGGAGGACGGGGACGGCCAGGAGGAGGGAACGGCGCTCATGGGCGTGCGGATCTCCGGGGTCGGGCGGCCGGGGCCGGCGCCGGGGCGCCGGCCGTTCAGCGCGGCTCGCGGGTCGGGTGGCGGTGGGCCAGGGCCTCGTAGCTGGCGCGCAGCGCGGGCGCGGCGGTGTCGTAGGTGCGCTGGGCCACGCCGACGAACAGGCAGTCCACGACCAGCAGTTGGCCGGTCCGGCTGGACATCGCCGCCGGCCGCAGTTCGCTCTCGCGGGCGGTGGAGGTGGTCAGCACGTGGTCGGCCCAGCGGGTGACCTCGCCGTCGGGGCGGCCGGTGACCGCCACGGTGGTGGCGCCGTGGTCGAAGGCGGCCCGCAGCGGCTCGACCACGTCCACGGTGCTGCCCGAGTGGGTGATGGCCAGGGCCACGTCGCCGGCGCGCAGTTGCACGGCGCCGGTGACCGCGAGGTGGGGGTCGGCGTGGGCGTGGGCGACCTTGCCGATGCGCAGCAGTTTCTGCGCCAGGTCCTGGGCGACCAGGGAGGAGGCCCCGGCCCCGTACAGGTCGATGCGGGGGGCGGCGGCCAGCGCGGTCACGGCGGCCTCCACCTGTCGCAGATCCAGGGCCCCGGCGGTGTCGGTGAGGGTCTGCCGCTCGTCGCGGGTCAGTTTGGCGAGGACCTCCGCCATGGGGTCGTCCACGGTGATGTCGGTGGTCAGGGAGGGTGCGGCGCCGGACGCCTGTTGCGCGGCGAGCCCGGCGAGTGCCAGCCGCAGGTCGCGGTAGCCGGGATACCCGAGCAGCCGGGCGGTCCGTACCACGGTGGCCTCGCTGGTGCCGGTGCGCTCGGCGAGGGCGGTGACGGTGAGGGCGGCGCAGCCGGCCGGGTCCCCGGCGACCGCTTCGGCGACCCGCTGCATGGAACGGGTCATCGAGGGGGCCATGGTGCGGACCTTGGCCGCCAGCGCGGCCGGCTCGGGCGGCGCCGGCCGCGGCACGGTGGTGACCGGTCGGGCCCGCTCCCCGCGCCGTGCGGCATTTTTCTTCATGGACTCCCTCACGTGTGAAAGATATTTTCGTACGGGTTCTTCCGTCAAGCCCTGCCGCGTCCGCCGATCCGGGGACGCGCGGGGTTCATACTGGTCAGCGGAGCGGCCCGCGGGAAGCCCCGGGCCGGGGGTCGGCGGCCGTGATCGGTGGGGGCCGCGGGGATCGGGGAGGAGGAGCGCGGATGGCGGTGTACATCGACCCACCGCGCTGGCCGGGCCACGGTCGGCTGTGGTCGCACCTGATCAGCGACCGGTCCACCGACGAACTCCACCTCTTCGCCCGGCGCCTGGGGGACGTGCCGCGCCGCGCCTTCGATCGGGACCACTACGACCTGCCGGCCGAGCGGTACGCGGAGGCGCTCCGGCTCGGCGCGCGGCCGGTGGGGAGCCGGGAACTCGTGCGCCTGTTGCACGTCTCCGGTCTGCGGCGGCGCAAGCGGTGGTCGCCGCGCCCCGCGGTCGGGCCCGGTGGGGGCGGGGACGTCGGGCGGGCCCCCGGCCCGGGGCTCAGGCCGTGAGGAGTTCCAGTTCGGCCCGCAGGTTGTACCGGGCCGTGGCCTCCCAGTGCGCCGCCCCGTACGGGGTGCGGTAGAGGCGGGGGAGGGCCAGCAGGTCGCGCAGCACGGCGGCGCGGCCGGCGCGGAAGGCCTCGGCGGGCACGGACGCGTACTCCATCCGCACGGCCGCGGTGTACCGGGCGTACTCCTCCGGTGGGCCGCCGAGCACGCCGAGGTCGGCGTCGCACAGCGTCTCCCCGTTGGTGTCGCCCTCGGCCGTGCGGTGGCCGGCGGTCAGCCGTACCAGGCGGGCCACCTCGGCGACGCGGTCGGGGGAGATCCCGAGGGAGGGGATCTCCTCCTCGGCCAGGCGGGCGCTGCGCTCCTCGTTGTCGGGGGCTCCCGGGTCGTACACCGCGTCGTGGTACCAGGCGGCGAGTTCGACGGCGACGGGATCCTCGGCGTGCCCGGTGAGGAGATCCAGGCGGTGGAGCACGGCCCACAGGTGGTCGAGGGTGTGGTAGTGCCGGGTGGGCTCGGCCCAGCGGGCGAGCAGTTCGCGGGTGCGTGCGGCGACCTCGGGGCGGTCGCCGAGCAGGCGGAGCAGCCGGGTCTCCGGCGGGGGCGTGTTCCCCCGGGCCGGGTCGGGGCGGGGCGTTCCCGGTCCGGACGGGGTCGGTGAACGGACGGGGGCACCGGCCCGTCCGGTGGGTGGGACGTGCGTGGCGCACATGGTCTGGACCTTTCCTCGGAACGGCGTGTGTGACACTCTTTGCGATATGTCTAGACCACTTCTCGAGGTGATCGCCCTCGATGTCGAGGACGCCGTGGCGGCCCGGACCGGTGGGGCGGATCGCCTCGAACTGGTGACCGACATGGCGGCCGACGGCCTGACCCCCTCCCCGTCCATTTTCTCCGCCGTGCGCGACGCCGTCGATCTGCCGATCCGGGTCATGCTCCGCCCCCGGGACGGATTCGTCATCGGCGACACCGCCGACCTCGAGCGACTGTGCGCCGACGCCGCCGAGTTGCGGGAGGCCGGCGCCGACGAATTCGTCATCGGTTTCCTCGACGCCGACGGCGACGCGGACCTCCCCGCACTCGGCGCCCTCCTCACCGTCCTCGGCGACGTCCGGTGGACCTTCCACCGGGCCCTGGACCACGCCCCCGACCGGGGCGCCGTGCGGCGCGCCCTCACCGGCCTGCCGGGTCTGGACACCCTGCTCACCGCCGGCTCCGCCGCCGGTGTGGACGCCGGGCTGGAGGTGCTGCGCGAGGAGGCCGACCC